>DAOVWW010000199.1 GCA_030636465.1 Gammaproteobacteria bacterium | reverse complement strand
TGGTATATATGCGCAGATCACTACCAGTCAGGAATTCCATCGCAATATAGGCCAGCTCGTTATGCTCACCTGCATCATATATGGTGACTATGTGTGGATGGTGTAAACGACCTGCCGCCTCTGCCTCATGGAAGAAACGACCGAGCACATTTTCCTGCTCATCTTCATCAAACTCTCTTTTCAGATTTAATGTTTTAATCGCCACGGTGCGATTTATTTTTGGATCACGACCCTGAAATACCTTGCCCATCGCCCCTTCACCAATCACCTGCTCAACAATATAACGACCCAGGTGCTGCTGCCCATCTGACTCCTCGTCACTATCCTTTTCCTGGCCCAGCGATGTGATCGCCGTATTAACCGCAGGCGTGATTTTGCTTTCGTCAATCATCACCGTATCTTCCATCATGCGGGCTTTTTCAAGCCGTTCTGACAAATCCTTGAAATGTGGATTAAAGCTTTCCATGTACTGATACACCGCCACCGCACGTTCATAACGATCCGCATTTTCAAAATCCTGAGCCAGATAAAACAGCAGCACCATAATTGAATTATCCAACGGGCACTTACGAAAACTTTCAAATGAAGAATCCAGCTCACCTCTCTTTTGAGATGCCAGCCCTACCCGCCTGTGAACCTCACCCGACATGGCCGTAGGCTTTTCAATGTGGGCGTGCTCTCCGCCCATCAGGCAAATCACCAGGAACCCACTCAACAGTAATAAGATAGCTGGAAACATATCCAGCCAGAGTGACGCCTGAAGTAGTAGCAGGGATTCAATTACCAGCAGCAGTACTACCACTGCTGACGTTACTAATATTCTGCCTTTCAAACCTGTCATGAATAACCGCAGCAGCAACAGAGCGCAAAAGATTAGTATCAGCATCGCCACTGTCGAACCCCATCCCGGGACTGAAATGATTTGATCCCCAAGCATACTAGCCAGTGTAGTTGCTGCCAGCAGCACTGGCGGTACAGATGATGCAGCGGGTGTTTTCACCGCCAGGCTCAAGCCGCGTGCCGTGACACCCAGCAATACTATTTTACCGGCTAACGCCTCTGCAGAAATTGCACCGTGCAAAACATCGTGATAAGAAATCACCTCTACCGCAGGAGCCGAGCTGCTATCGGGAGAAAACAAATATGGCCACAGCTGCAAATTTTCACCCGTTGCTATATCCTCGCCTGCGACGGTAATTTTATTGGCATTTTGAATATTGACCTCTGACAGCCTAATGCTGTTAGCTCGCAAATACATTTGCATTGCCAGTGTAGGGATCAAAAGGCCATTCGCCTCAACAAAAAGAGGCACACTCCTGACTGTCCTGCCAATGTCATTTGCTACCGCTACACTCGCATAACTTGAAGCAGGGCCACCAGCACTCTCAGGCATAGGGTAAGCCGGCCGGGATGAAGAGATGTTTAGGGTATTTTTATTTGGCAGGCTGTTTTGCAGCAAATATCCAGGCAATGCTTCCTGATTCCGAGTGTCCCCGGCAGAAGCAACAAAGGGGATGCCTGCAATGATCAAACCCTGATTCCGCAGGCTGGCAGTCAATTCATTCATTTGCCGGCTGACGCCGAGTGGAGAGGCGAGAATATTTTCTGCTGGCTCATCCGCCCTGTTCAATGAGTGCAGACCCACATAACCCACCAGTTCAACGCCAGCAGAAATTAAATTCTCCAGCAGGCGGATATGGGTTTCAAATGCAACCGGGTAGTCACCTAGCCTGGCCAATGACTTTTCGTCTACGGCAACGACAACGACCCTGGATTCCTGAGCTTGCTCAAGCTCACGTATATTGTCATACAGGGAATAGGAAAAACCATTAAGCATGCCTGCCCTGCCAGCTAACAAAACCATCAGCAGCATAATCAGGATTACCAGGCCTTTACGTGACAATATCAACGACTTCATGGCCGTTGTTATTCCTCCTTATATACAGAATCTACAGAAATGCATAACGTTCAAAGAAAGCAGATCATATTAAATCTATATTTTTTTTAATTATTACCGGCCATTTTAAATTCATCCGGCTAAGTTTATACATAAATGTATGCAAATAAAATGCTATTCATACACACCATGGCATCTTCGCATGACCGGTGAAAAGCATCAAGATGCCATAGTGGCGCAAAGGTAAATATATAAATTGTTAGCGCTAGACAAGAGTACTGCTTTTCCAGATAAAGTGACTTTGAGCGCGATGCTTTTCACCCTAAAGTGATTCAGATAATGGCTGCCAGTAGCAAGGCCTCCTAACTCTGCTATGATTACCCTTAACTTTTTATCACCTCCATTTATTCATCTAATCTATGTTTAGCCAATCTTTCCAGCCTTACAAACTCTTCTCCATGCTGACTGCTCTGTTGTTTATATTGTCCAGCAATCAGGCCCTGGCAGAAGTTTATCTCAGCAAGGAACAGGCAAAAGACCTGCCGATGAACCAGGCCTTCAGTGAATTCCACTGCAGGGATAAAATTTACGGCATCGTTGTCGAAAGATGGCCCGAAAATAGCGAACACTTACTGGAAGCCTACTGGACTGACCCTCATGGCAAGCAACGAGAGCACACTCGTTATAAGTTTATTGCCAGGAAAGGAGAAACTCGAACCTGGGCCTGGCTGCGCCTGCATCCCGCAGAGCCTGATATACTTGAACGGCTGTTAATGCAGGAGGATGATAGCCTGCGTCAATTCGATGGCCAGTGGAAAGTCGTTTTTTATATAGATGCGAAAAAGATAGCAAAATTGACCTTTCAGGTCACCTGTGGGTAAATCCCATACACAATCAAAACCAAATTCTCGACACCCACCACAAAGGTAATTCTCTATATGTATTTTTTCAGTAAAAAAAGTACCGGCTTTCTCACTCTGTTAGCTCTGTTCATGGTCATTTCCGGTTGCGGCAGTGACAGCAGCAGCGAGACCTCCAGTGGCGGCGGCAGCACAACAACAAGTGGGGGAACAACTGGCAGCGACACACCGGTCAGCAGCGAACCTGCATCTTCCTTTGCCGGCACCTATGTAGGCACCGCATCAGTTACGGCAACGGCTGCTGCACTCAATTTGTCTCAAACAGAGACTGTCCCGGTTACAATTATAATAAGCGAGAACGGTACCGTTACCATTCAGAGCGGTTCTGATTTATTCCCTGATGTCATCACCCTCAGTGGCAATACATTTGGACACAGCCAGACTTTTAATGATGAATCCTTTGGTGCGGCCACCTGCAGCGGCACACTCACCCTTAGCGGCTCGATAAATAACGGCGTGCTTTCTGCGACCCTCAGTTCGCAGTCAGTTGTGTGCAATCTCATCCCTGGAACTATAACAGGCTCCATGACCGCCAATAAACAGTAATAGAGCAGGGCTGACAACATGGCCTCGGAATCTAAAAAAGTCATCATTGCCGCCTTAATCGGCAATCTCATGGTAGCGGTAACAAAATTTGTTGCTACCGCATTCACGGGCAGTTCGGCTATGTTTTCCGAGGCTATCCATTCGGTAGTCGATACTGGCAATCAGGCACTAATGTTATACGGCCTGAAGCGTGCCAAACTGCCAGCAGATAAACGCTTCCCATTCGGCCATGGAAAAGAAATTTATTTCTGGAGCTTTGTCGTTGCCATCATGATCTTTGGTGTAGGCGCCGGGCTTTCTGTCTATGAGGGCATCCATTCGCTCAGCAGCCCCTCTGAATTGAAAAACCCGATGGTCAATTACATTGTGCTCTCACTGGCGATAGTGTTCGAAGGCTTCGCCTGGGTTTTTGCCTGGAAAGCATTTAGCCGTCAACGAGGGAAACGTGGCTTGTTTGAAGCCGTGCGCAAGGGTAAGGACCCAACCCTGTTTGTCGTCCTGTTCGAAGACAGTGCCGCCATGACAGGGCTGGTGGTCGCAATGACCGGCATCGCCCTGACTGACGTCACCGGCAACCCTGTTTACGACAGCATTGCGTCTATACTCATAGGGCTGATACTTGCTGTAACAGCCACCTGGCTGGCTTATGAAACTAAAGGCCTGCTGATTGGTGAAAGCGCCGATCCTGATGTCATTAATGGAATAAAGAAAAAGGTAATGTCATTCAGAGAAGTACGCCATATCAACG
>DAOVWW010000228.1 GCA_030636465.1 Gammaproteobacteria bacterium | reverse complement strand
TCGCGTTTGTTGTTCTCAACCGATGAATTGAACTCAGCACCGTACTTGAGGATACCGATATCTTTAACTTTTTGACTGACACCTAGCTTTTCAAGTATGGGCAGGGTCATTGGCAACAATGATTCGCCAATGTGAAAACGCGGATGGCGGTCTTTTTCCAGCACCAGTACGCTGTGGCCTTTTTGTCGCAGCAAGGTGGAAAATGTTGAGCCGGCGGGGCCTCCGCCTATGACGGTGACATCAAAATGGTTAGTGTTTGTACTTTCTTTTTTCTGGGGCATTATCTTTCTCTATTTATCCCAGACATTATGCCATGAGGGAATGACTCAATACATTCAGAACACAGACAAAACTTAGGTTATAATTAGCGGATATTTAAAATAAACAAATAATAGGTTTCAAGCACATGTCCGATTTTGAGCGGGAAATTGCCGCAATGATTATTGAAGTATTGAATCTGGAAGAACTCTCAGCAGATGAGATCGAAGCTGAGGCCGCATTGTTTGGTGAAGGACTTGCTCTGGATTCGATTGACGCACTGGAACTGTCCCTGGCCGTTTCTCAGCGTTACGGCTTTCAGATAAAAGCAGATGATGCCGATAACAAGAACATCTTTAGCTCCTTGCGTGCACTTGCTGGTCATATTGAAGCAAATCGAGCTAGCTGATGGTGGCTAATGGCAGGTGATGGGGGATGCATTTACTCTTTCCCATACTGCTGCTTACCTACCCTTTAGTCCTACATCTTGGTATTCATTTTGGTCATCTCGACCTGGTAGTCTTCTACCTGGCTATGTTGCTGTGTATTCCGCTGCTTTCTGCACTGTTTACTAGAAAAAGGCCTGGCCGCTGGCAGATTCTGGCAGCTTTTCTTTCATTATTTGTTCTGATTCTGGCAGCAGGTAACGAACAGATAATAGTTAAATTAATTCCTCTAGCGGTGAATGGTGTTTTGTTATGGTTTTTTGCCTCAACCCTGTTCAGTGGACGGACACCGCTGATAACCCTGTTCGCCAGCCTGATGCGGGAGGATATGCCACCTGCGGTACTGGTTTATACGCGTCGGGCAACCATTGCCTGGTCTGTTTATTTTCTACTTATGTTCATTCTTTCTTTGCTACTGGCGATCTATGCACCGATAGAGCTGTGGTCATTTTTCAGCAATGTATTAAGTTATGTCCTGCTGGTCCTGATGTTCCTGGCTGAGTTTATGATGCGCCGCGTACTGGTGCATGAACATATGGATTACAGCTTTACCGAGTTTGTGCAACGGCTGAAAAAGGTAAACTTTCGTAGCGTTTTAAAGGGTTCGGCTTAGTCGATGACGCAGCTACCCTTAATTAGCAGGAATGATTTTGACAAAACCTGGGTCGTTACAGACGAGGGTGAGCTTAGCGTTGCTGACATTTTGTTTCGGGCCAGGGCGCTATCGCAGCAATTACCTGGCCATCAGTACTGCCTTTTACTTTGTGAGCAGCGAGTTAATTTTATTATTGGCTTTCTGGCGGCGCTATGGCGTGGACAAACCGTATTATTGCCGCCCAATCGCTCACCTGAGGTGTCAGAATCACTGATAGCCGACTATCCAGACAGTTTCTGTCTAACAGATGTGGATAAGGGCACGTTGCGTGATGACAGGAGTCATGGTGCTGAAGTTATCCTTTATGATTATACTCAGGCTGAGTCAGGATCTAGCAATGAGATCCCCCTGATTGATTCCAGTCAGCTGGCCTGCCTGGTCTTTACCTCGGGCAGTACAGGCAAACCTGCTGCGAATGCAAAATTCTGGGGTGACCTGGTGCAGGGGGTGTCCCTGATGCAATCCCGCTATGATATCGGGGTACATGATTATTTAGTTGCCACGGTTCCACCTCAACATATGTATGGGCTGGAAACCACGGTTCTGCTACCGATGATGAGCGAGGCCTCTGTCTATGGCGGCATGCCTTTTTATCCACATGACATTTCCCGTGTTCTTGGGCTATCAGGTAAACGTGCCAGCTTGATAACGACACCGCTGCATCTTCGCGTCATTGTAAAAGCTGAGATAAATTGGCCAGCGTTGCGCCAGGTTATATCCGCTACAGCACCTTTGAGCCAGGAAGATGCTGTTCGGGTTGAACAGCTATTTGGTGTTGGCCTTAGAGAAATTTATGGCAGTACTGAAAGTGGCGCAATCGCCTCCCGCAATACAGTGGGTGAGCGGGCCTGGCATTTGTATGACGAAGTAAAACTATTGCACGAAAAAGATGATGGTGGCATGGATGATAGTACCAGGGTGATTGCCCGTCACCTACCACACCAGCCTGTGCTGGCTGACAGGATTGAATCTATTGATGATGAACATTTCCTGATGTTCGGGCGTTCATCCGATATGATAAAAATTGCAGGAAAACGTGCATCATTGGCGGGGCTGAATCATCGGCTTAACGCCATAGCCGGTATTGAAGACGGCGTGTTTGTACAAAATGAAGCTGATACCGGTGATGTGTTGCGCCTGAGTGTGGCCTTTGTTTCAGCTGAGTTGTCTTCAGATGATGTTATTAAAGCCCTGGGGCAGCAGATTGATCCGGTATTCCTGCCGCGTCGAGTGCTTAAAGTTGCTAAACTACCGCGTAATGAAACAGGAAAACTGCCGCATTCAGAAATGAAAAAGATACTGGAATAGTGATGGATCAATGAGCAGCAGCCTGACCACACACAAGCAGATCAATATTTCTTCCGAACACCCGAGTCTGAGCGGGCACTTTCCTGAAAACCCTGTACTGCCCGGGGTGGTAATACTGGATCACGTTAGGTCATGTATCGAAGAATGGAAACACTATCCTATCGCTGACTCACAACTGAAGTCAGTAAAGTTTTTATCGCCATTTTTATTGAATGAAACGTCTTCACAGCCGCTGCATATAATGCTGCAGGAAAAGACAGGCAGTGAGGCATCTTCAATGACAAAGATTGAATTTCGCTGCCTGCAAAATGAAAGTTTAATTGCGCAGGGCCTGTGGGAATATCAGGATAGTCACTCTCAATGAGCCAGCAATGGACCAGCCAGCCTGAACGTGGCACTGTTTTCTGGCTGAATGTTATCAGCTGGATTGCGCGCCACCTGGGCCGCTCAGTGGCCTCTTTATTTCTCTATCCCATCACCCTGTATTTTTATCTCACTTCGTCAGTAACACGCAAGGCTTCAAGAGAATTTCTCCGGCGTGTACATGGCAAAGAGCCGTCACGTTTGGACGTTTTTCGTCATCACCGGTATTTTGCCGCAACCATACTCGATCGTATCTATTTACTATTGGGCAGGGAGTCACAATTCGATATTGAAACCTTTAATGCAGAAGAAGTTCTGGCCTACATTAAAAAAGGTCAGGGTTGTCTACTCTATGGTGCGCACCTGGGCAGCTTTGAAGTCTTGCGTGCTACCGGGGTGCATCACTACCATGACACCTTCGATTTACGAATCCTGATGCATGAAGAACAGAACCAGTCGATTACTCAATTTCTTAATGTGCTGGCACCTGAAGTGGCTAAGACGATATTACCGATAGGGCGTCCGGATACCATGCTGCGGGCGAAAGAATGCCTGGATGGCGGCGGGCTGGTGGCAATGCTGGCTGACCGGTCTGTTGATGATGATAAACATACAAGCTGCGAGTTTATGGGTGAGGCTGCTAATTTTCCAAAAGGGCCGGCGATACTGGCGCTGGCTTTGAAGGTGCCGGTTTTTACCTGCTTTGGCTTGTATCTCGGCGGTAACCGCTACCAGATACATTTTGAATTATTGAGTGATGCG
>DAOVWW010000195.1 GCA_030636465.1 Gammaproteobacteria bacterium | reverse complement strand
TTTTCTGGTTTAGTCTGCTGATGAATCTGCGGATGTGTCTGATGACGAATCTGATACTTCTTCCACTTCATCATCCTCTTCTTCCTTGTCATCATCTGACTCAGCCACCCTGGCAAGACTGACCAGTTCTTCTTTTTTACCCAGCCCTATCACACGAACGCCCTGGGTATTTCTACTCATGACAGATATCTCGTTGATACGGGTACGAATCAATGTACCACCACTGGTAATCAGCATGGCTTCATCGTTGTCTTCTACCATTTCTGCCGCGACGACATCACCGTTTCTTTCCGATGTCTGGATAGAAATTACACCTTTGGTTGCACGGCCCTTACAGGGATAATTTTCCAGCAGAGTACGCTTACCATAACCGTTGATAGTAGCGGTCAAAATAGATTTCCCCGCATCGGCTTCAGTATTGGCAATCAATAATGAAATAACATGATCACCGTCGGCCATTTTTATGCCACGTACACCCCGAGCGGTTCTTCCCATGGCACGAACTTTAGTTTCATCGAATCGAACGGCCTTGCCAGAATTAGAAAATAACAAAATATCTTTAGACCCATCGGTAATGCCAACACCAATCAGGCGACGGTCACCTTCCAGATCAACAGCTCTTATACCGCTATTCCTGGGGCGTGAGAAATCGACTAATGGAGTCTTCTTCACCATGCCATCAGCCATTGCCATAAAGACAAACTTGCCTTCTTCATATTCACGAATTGGCAAAATAGCAGTAATCTGCTCCTCATCTTCCAGTGGCAGAAGATTATTCAATGGTCGCCCACGCGCCATACGGCCTGCCTGTGGCAGCATATAGACCTTCTTCCAGTAAACTTTTCCACGGGTAGAGAAGCACAGAATCGTATCGTGGGTATTGGCAACGAACATGGTCTCAACAAAATCTTCCTCTTTAACTTTTGTCGCACTTTTCCCACGTCCGCCACGGCGCTGAGCACTGTAGTCTTCCAATGGCTGAGCCTTGGCATAGCCACTATGAGAGATAGTGACCACCATATCTTCTTCAGCAATCAGATCTTCGTCGGTCAGATCTTCATAGCTTTGAACAATCTCGGTACGGCGGTCATCAGAATATTTGTCACGAATTTCGATCAGTTCTTCAGTGATGACTTCCATCAGCCGTTCAAAGTTATTGATAATTTCCAGCAGTTCAACAATACGATCCAGCACCTGCTCGTATTCGGTGATTATTTTTTCCTGCTCTAATCCGGTCAGGCGATGCAGACGCAGATCAAGAATGGCCTGGGCCTGCTGCTCTGAGAGACGATACTTCCCGCCTGTCATACCCACACCTTCAGCGAGACCATCAGGACGAGACATTTCTGAGCTAGCGCGTTCCAGCATGCCGGATACCGCACCGGCCTCCCAGTCTTTAGCCTGTAATTGCACTTTAGCCACAGCCGGGTTTTCTGCTGCCTTGATCAGGGCAATAATCGGATCAATATTATTCAGTGCAATGGCCAGACCTTCAAGCAGGTGCGCTCTGTTGCGGGCCTTGCGCAGTTCAAAAATAGTGCGCCGGGTAACCACTTCACGACGATGACGGATGAACTCCACAATCATCTCGCGCAGTGAAAACAGGCGCGGCTGGTTATTCACCAGGGCGACCATATTGATACCAATAACCAGCTGCATGCTGGTCATCTGGTAGAGGTTATTCAGTACGACTTCCGGTACTTCTCCACGCTTCAGCTCGATTACCGCACGCATGCCGTCTTTATCAGATTCGTCACGCAGATCGGAAATACTGGTAATTTTCTTATCCCGTACGAGGATGGCAATTTTTTCCAGTAGCCTTGCTTTATTAACTGTATACGGCAGTTCATTAATGATCAGTGCGCTACGGTCGCCATATTTACCCAGAGGTTCAATCTCAACTTTTGCCCGCACATGTATGCGACCACGACCGGTCTTGTAAGCCTGTAGAATTCCAGTAGCGCCATTGATTATTCCACCAGTAGGGAAATCCGGGCCGGATATGTGCTCCATCAGCCCTTCCAGACCAATATCTTCATCTTTAATCATTGCCAGGCAGGCATTCACTACTTCGCGTAAATTATGTGGAGGGATGGTTGTCGCCATGCCCACAGCGATGCCAGATGAACCATTGACCAGCAGGTTTGGCACCCGGGTAGGCATAACCAGGGGCTGCGTCTCAGTCTCATCATAGTTAAGGCCAAAATCAACGGTTTCCTTATCGAGATCAGCAATCAGCTCGTGGGCAATTTTTGACAGGCGAATTTCGGTATAACGCATGGCCGCCGGTGAATCACCATCTACCGAACCAAAGTTACCCTGGCCATCGACTAGCATATGGCGCATAGAAAAAGGCTGGGCCATGCGTACGATGGTGTCATAGACAGCGGTATCACCATGGGGATGGTATTTACCGATGACATCGCCGACCACACGCGCAGATTTTTTATAGGGTTTATTCCAGTCGTTATTGAGCTCATGCATGGCATAGAGCACGCGCCGATGGACAGGTTTCAGTCCATCTCGCACGTCGGGTAATGCACGCCCGACGATAACACTCATTGCATAGTCCAGGTAGGACTGACGCATCTCCTGGTCAAGGTTACTGGGGATTGTTTCCTTGGCGAATGATTCCATGTAGTTTCCGCGGTTTTATGAGCCGACAAGACGGCATACTGGTAGTTCTCGCCCCTGAAACAACACGCTCTGAAACGCTTACTGGGACTCTTGCATGAACACCCTTATTAACTTGTTGATTCTAGCATGAGAGGCCACATAGTTGCACACCTTCAAAGGATAGAAATAGAGCTAAACAACGAGAAGCTTCATTGATCTTTCTGTGCGCCAGAAATTTGTGGATTTATTGGAATCCGGGAACTGGAGATAAACCTGCGTAGAACAGATTTTCTGTCTATACTTAATCGCGTTATGAACAAAAAACTGATTATCGGATTTAAACTCTTACTGGCCTGCGCCATGTGCCTAGCCGCTATCCTGGCAGTAGCAAAACTTATCGAATACTCTTAGGGCTAAGAGCTTCCTGCAGCTGTCGACAGGGCTTATTTATCACAACCCTTATTTGTCACAACCATCAGGCACGGACAGCTGCACAGAAAAAGCACTGGATTCCCAGACATAGATTTCCGTTGCAGCGGTATCACATTGTGAGCAGCTGGTGCCACAGGAACTGGTGGCAGCACGGCGTTGCACCTTGCCTTTTTTTACCCAGATATCCAGCATGCCTCTCGCCGCATCAGGCTCGATATCAAAATGCAAAGCCACATCAGCCAGGCTGACCTGTCCATGCTGCTGCATGTAATTGCGGATATCAGAAAGTATCATGCCATCACACCTTTACCCTTTCCGTCAGCGCCGCTTCGCTTTTATTACTACGTCGCCCCCACTGCCTCAAACCAACGATTAACAATGCAAAAGCAATCCACATACCTGCCAGCCAGGCAAATGACGAGGCAGGGTGCTCAGCCCAGCGGGCTATCTGGTAAAAACTTGAGGCAGTTATGTAAGCCACCGTCGTGGTCCAGGCCGCAACAAACATTGCCCAGGGGCGACCAGCCTCACGCTTAATGGCGGCAATGGTCGCCACACAGGGGAAATACAGCAGTATAAATAACAAATATGCAAAGGCACCGGCAGCACCATCGAAACGTTCAACCATTGCGCCAAACACGCCCTGTCTAACACCCTGCTCAGCAGCCGCTTTTTCGGCGTCGGTAATATTAAGTATGCTGATGCCAAGAGGATCAAGAAGACTATCTCCCAGTTCAGCCAGATTTGCGGGTACAGTCGCTGCCGCATCACCCAGCTGCCCCCAGAGACTAAACGCCTCCTCTTCATCTTCACTCTTTTCTGCAAGACTGCTATACAGATTATCCAGAGTACCGACAACCACCTCTTTGGCCAGCACCCCGGAGACAACACCGACTATAGCAGGCCAGTTGTTTTCCTGGATACCCATTGGAGCAAACACGGGCACCATCACACGACTGGCGGCACTAAGAATAGATTTTTCACTGTCCTCATTACCGAATGAGCCATCCGTACCTATGGAGTTCAATAAATTCAGCACCAGCACCATCAGAATGATGACCTGCCCTGCCTCCTTAACACAAAGCCTGACCCGATCCCACGCACGTAAAAATAG
>DAOVWW010000314.1 GCA_030636465.1 Gammaproteobacteria bacterium | reverse complement strand
TGCAGCTTTCTCTTTCGCCGCCTTTGCTCTAGCAGCCTGTTCCCGTGCAGCTTTCTCTTTCGCCGCCTTTGCTCTAGCAGCCTGTTCCCGTGCAGCTTTCTCTTTCGCCGCTTTTGCTCTAGCAGCCTGTTCCCGTGCAGCTTTCTCTTTCGCCGCCTTTTCTCTAGCCGCCTGTTCCCGGGCAGCTTTCTCTTTGGCCACCTTCTCTTTTGCCGCCTGCTCTTCAGTCGCCTTCGCTTTTGCAGCTTTATCCTTAGCCGCTTTTTGTTCCGGTGTGAGAGGAATGACTGGTTTAGGTATAGATCGTATAGTCACTCTATCGAACCAGATATCACCCTCAAGTATATGGTCGTAAGTACGTTGGCCTGTTGATTCCAGTCTGAGTAGCTGGCCGTTACTGCACTCTTTGGAATCAGGAACGGTGAATTTGAATTTTATTTGTCGCCATTCGCTGCTGCCAAGTAAACGGGAACTTTCACCCAGTATAATTTTTTCATCTCCGGCACAGCGTATCACCCATTTGAGTCCACCTCTTGATTGCAGTCGATCAGTTTTCAGGTTGGCTGTGAGCTCATGTTCACCCTGGGTCAGGTAAAGGGGTTGAAAGAAATGTTTGAAAACCATTTCCTTACCGTCAAATGTCAGTAACAAGGCTTCATCATCAATGCTGCCATAAGACCGTTGCTTGCGGATAGAAACACCTTTGACTTTGAGGATGTGCCACCCAAAGCCTTCATTGGAAGCTTCCAGTTTAAAGGTTCCGTCATAAACGCTACCCATGTATTTAAGTTGATTTTTGTCGAGTCCATTGGCCCAGGCAATATATGCCCGTGGCCATTGCCCGTCTTTCATCAGTCTTAGGACGAGATATTTTCGTTCATCTCTGGATAGAGGCACCCTGCTTTGTTTGCGTAGTGATGCGATTGTCGCCACGGTATTCAGGCTCTTTGCATTTTTTGCCAGGTATTCGCTAAAATTATCCCACCACTCAGGCGGGTTTTCGATTAATGGTTTAAGCAGAATCAGCGATTCCTCATTTTCTGCCAGTTGCATCAGGACGGGATATATCTCATTACCCAGGCCAGGGGAAGTCGTTAGCGCCTGTTGCCAGTTTTCAATAGCCATATCCCATTGACCAGTTTTGGCCCAGAAAAAACCGGCATCAATTCTGATGTGTCTGTTTGCTGGAGCCAGGCGTGTAGATTCCAGCATGAATTTATTGGAAAGCTCCCTGTTGCCCTTAGCGAGCTGGAGTTCAGCCATGGCCTGCAGCGCAGAGGTATCCGTTGGATTGCTCTGCAGCGAGGTGGTTAGCAGATTTTCTGCTTTTTCAGGATCCGTGCTGAGGATCTGGCGGGCTTGAAGATACTGGGCCTTCGGGTGGTTTGCATTCCATGACAGGGCACTGCTAATGGCATCAGTGTCCCCATCAAGTGCCTTGCTTACATAGTATTCGGACATGCCAATAACAAGAACTCGCCATAAAATAAACAAGATGGCTATCAGGCTAAGTATCAGTATGGTTCTATTCGGTTTTATTGACGGATCGTTCATTTTGAATTTTTTATTTGTTTTGTTTGATTGTATGGCTTAGTGCCGAAATTTTCAGTTTATTATCCACGGAAGTCAGGGTTAGTCGCATGCCACCACTGTAATATTTCCACCGGGGTGCAGAGTTGCTGCGGACTTGAACATGGGCCTGATAATGGATCTGAACTTCATTTTCACCAGCAGTTTCACTAGATAAGTTATTTATTACGATACTACGTTCAGCAGTATCACGGAATAGCTTGTAATAATCATTTCTAACAATCTCTATTCCTATGCCACCCCTGGTCGTTACATTTTCAGAGAATAAGTCTGTCATCTTATTCAGATTTCCTGAATCGTAAGCAATGATGTATTGCGCGATAAGGACTTCAATTTTATCTTTAGAAAACGGGTTAGCTGTAATGACGACCGGAATTCTAGTGGTATCTAATGTGTTTTCTGAACTATTTAATGAATTTTGGTTTACAGCTGACACTGTAGTTTTAGTATCAGGCGTCGTGGCCAGTATATTTGTAAGCTGATTATTCTTAGTGGCCGAGGCAGCAGGTCCATCTGGCAGGTTGTTGAGAGCCGGGGGTTCAGAAGAATCTTTGATGATGTTAGCTTGCAGTTCCTGAGGCTGATTAATATTTTCTTCAGCCAATGGTGTATTCGATTCAGGGCTGCTTGTGATATGGCTATCTGTTTCATACAAAATTTCCTGCTGAGCAGGTATATCAGTATTGTTTTTGTCTTTTTCAAGTGACAGTTCAGCGCGCCCTTCATCTGTCATATATTGATTAATTACCGAGCTGACATCTTCAGTAGCGACCACTTCTTTGTTAACCCGACGTTCAGTTGAGTTTTGCAGTCTGTCCTGTGTAGAGGGGGGGGCTGTTCGCTGCAATGCAAACTTGAGCGCATCACTGGTCTCATTGTGGCTATAGTCGTCCTTAGATGAGTATCTTGAAGGGCGCTGTTTATAATCAGTATTGGCGGTCTGATCTGCGCTGACTTCAAGGTCATTGTCGGGAAATTGTAAATATTTTACGACAATGATGAGGCTAAGAATTAGCAGCGCACTGCCCCAGATCAGCAGGTGCGGGTGTTTTTGCAGTAATGTTATGCGGTGTACCGCTTCAAAGGGTGAAGTGCTATAGGTTTCAGTCTTTGACTGGCGAGCTCGATGCGGGGCTGAGTCGCTGGATGAGTAAGATGAAGGCGATGACCTTTGACGTCTATTGCTTTGACTGTTGCTGTGCTGAGGTCGTCGGCTATCGCTCAGGGTTAAATCATACTCGCTGCGCCGGCTGTCATTCTTCAGAATAT
>DAOVWW010000232.1 GCA_030636465.1 Gammaproteobacteria bacterium | reverse complement strand
CGCTCAATCGTGAGTTGATGTTCAGTCTCGATGAACTCGATTCTGAATCACTCGACGCTGATCGTCTGATTGATTATGAACTGGCCTGGAGCAGTGCTGGACTGGAAACTGAGGAACTGCTTGAAGCAGACTGGCGCTATCGTGATCCTGAGCGTTACCTGCCTGTAGATGCTATTCACCAACTACTGCTGCGTCCGGTAAATAATTTTGAGTTCGCATTAACTGAACGCCTTAAAAATATTCCTCAGCACCTGCGTGGGGCACGCCAGAAATTAGGGTCACAGCCTGAGCTTATTCCTTCATTATGGATAAAGTCTGCACTGCAGACGGCACGTGAAGGGGCAAAGTTTGTTCGTTCCATTCCACAGCACCCGCGTTTGTTAGAATGCAACCAGACCATTCCTGATCTAAGTGAACTTGTAAGTAAGGCTGCATGCGCACTGGAGAATTTTGCCAGCTGTGTAGAAAGTGATCTGCTGCCGCTAGCCCAGGGTAAGTTTGCCTGCGGTGAGCGCCATTTTTGCCATATCCTAGGCTTCCAGCATTTTCTTGATATTAATACTGAACAGCTTCACACATTAGGACGTGAACTTTTTGATGAAACGGCTTCACATTTGCGTGAAGCCTGTATGGTATTAAATGGCAATGATGATGTAGCGGCGATGACAGCAAAGCTGGCAGAGAACCACCCCTCTGCTGACCATCTGCTGGATAGTTATCGCCAGTCTATGCTGGAAGCCCGTGCATTTTTGCAAAAGAAAGA
This sequence comes from Gammaproteobacteria bacterium, assembly GCA_030636465.1. Taxonomy (GTDB): domain Bacteria; phylum Pseudomonadota; class Gammaproteobacteria; order BMS3Bbin11; family BMS3Bbin11; genus BMS3Bbin11. Next base: position 2,960 of record DAOVWW010000232.1, on the reverse strand, counting down.
TATCGTCAGCCTGCCTGAGACTGAAAAACTTAGCATCATTGATACCCCGGGTTTTCTGCGCCATGAAATTCCCTTTGCGGCCTATCATGAGCCCCTGCCGAATGACCCGCAGCAACAGGCCTGGTACTACGTTACTCCCTGTAGTGATCCCGAGCAGCTGCAGCAGCATGATTATGCTTCGATAGCACAGACCTGCGTGCATGAAGCCTGGCCTGGACATCATCTGCAGTTTGTTACCGCCAATATGAACCCGGCTGCACGCAGCCTGCCGAGACTTTTGAATCCATCAGCCACACTGTATGAGGGCTGGGCACTGTACTGTGAGCAGATGATGCTGGAACAGGGTTTTTCACAGTCTCCAGAGCAGGAATTTATAATGCTTAAAGACCGTCTATGGCGGGCGTTGCGGATTATGCTGGATGTTGAATTACACTGCCGGGGTTTGTCCATAGAGGATGCCGCCCAGCGTATGGTTGATGAACTTGGCATGCATCACGAGCAGGCCATGGCAGACCTGAACTGGTATACACGTTCACCGGGCGTACCGATGGGGTATGCCTCTGGCTGGTCAATTATTAATCGTTTACGTGAGGCACAGAAACAGCAGCAGGGTGAGAAGTTTGATTTGAAAACTTTCCATGATGCGTTGCTCTCAGGCGGTTCCATGGCACTGGCACTGGTCATAAGGCGTGTGTTCGGTGATGAAGCGTGGGCTGATGTAGAGAGCGAAGTTTTTTCTGTTGCTAAGGAAGAGTAGAGGCAATGAGTATCAAAAGGCCACCTGCCACAACCGGCATGAGGCATGTGGCTTTAAATGTCACCAATCTCATAGAAACTGAATTTTTTTATGTGGAACTGTTAGGTATGCAGGTAGAGTGGCGGCCTGATCCGGATAATGTCTACCTGACTTCTGGTAATGATAATCTTGCACTGCATGTCGTGGGTGAGAAGCCATCAGGCCCACAACATCTGGATCATATCGGTTTTATTATTGGTGAGATTGTTGAGGTAGATCTCTGGTATGAATTTCTGCTTGAGCATGATATTGAAATCTTCAAACCACCCAAAACACATCGTGATGGAGCCAGAAGTTTTTATTGCCGTGACCCGGATGGCAATGTGGTACAGATAATTTATCATCCGCCTTTGGCTATTGTAGATTAGCTTGTAGGTTCGAATTTATTCGAACTTGAAATTGATAGCCTGCAAAGTCTTGTTCGAATAAACTCGAACCTGTTGTTCCTATATTGAATGTTGGATGGGGTCCCTCCCGCAACTCTTTTAACATTGTAAAAAACTCATCCATCAAGTTCTTCCCAGCGCCCATATGCGGCTTCAAGATTACTATCTACCTCAGCAAGCCTGGCCTGGTCACTGGCAATTTCATCTTTGTCGTGCTTGAAGTAATCTGCTTCAGCCATAGTATCATGCAGGCTTTGTTGAGCCAGTTCCAGCTCTTCAATCCTTTTCGGTAGCTCATCCAGTTCACGCTGCAGTTTATAACTAAGTTTGGACGGCTGTTTTTTACTGCTGTTGCTGGGTATAGCCTTTTCTACAGGTTTAGATTTTGTTTTTGCTTTGTTGCGCTGCCGTAACCAGTCATCGTAGCCACCAACATATTCATCAATCTGACCATTACCTTCAAACGATAAAGTTGACGTCACTACATCATTAATAAAGCTTCGATCATGGCTGATTAATAACAGTGTTCCCGTATATTCAACTAACAGGTCTTCGAGTAGATCCAGGGTTTCAAAGTCGAGGTCGTTGGTGGGTTCGTCGAGCACTAGAACATTGGAGGGGTGGCAGAACATTTTGGCCAGCAGCAACCGGTTTTTTTCACCACCGGAGAGGGCATTTACAGGACTGCGGGCACGGTCAGGCGCAAACAGGAAATCTTGCAGATAACCAATTACGTGTTTTTCTCTACCATTAACGGTGACAAAGTCTTTGCCGAGTGCAAGGTTGTCGATGACGGTTGCGTTGTCATCCAGCTGTGCGCGCTGCTGATCAAAGTAGGCAATTTCTAGTCGAGTGCCATGTTTTAGTTTTCCCTGCTGTGGTTGAAGTTCTCCCAGCAACAGGCGAAGCAGAGTTGTTTTACCGACACCGTTGGGTCCTAGTAGACCAATTTTGTCACCACGCATGATGGTAAGTGAAAAATTATCAACAATCGCTGGTTGATCATCATAGGCATAGCTGATGTTTTCAGCTTCAATGACTATTTTTCCGGATTTCTCACTTTGCTGAACTTCAATATTTACATTACCAACACGTTGCCGCCGTGCCTGACGTTGTTTGCGTAATTCTTCCAGAGCCCTGACGCGACCTTCGTTGCGGGTGCGCCGGGCTTTGATGCCCTGGCGTATCCACGTTTCTTCAGCGGCAAGCTTTTTATCTTCCAGTGCTTCATTTTTAAGCTCAGCAGCCAGCATGAGGTCGCGGTTCTTACGGTATTCATCGTAATCGCCTGGCCATGAGGTTAGTTGACCCCGCTCCAGTTCAACGATACGTGTTGCTAAGCGACGGACAAATCGACGATCATGGGAGACGAAAACCAGCGTAGTATTTTGTGCCAGCAGGAAGTCTTCCAGCCATTCGATCATGCTGATATCGAGGTGATTTGTTGGTTCATCCAGCAGCAGGATATTGGGCTCCTGTACCAGTGCACGACCCAGTAACACACGTCTGGACTGGCCACCTGACAATGAACGGAAATCTACTTCTGCATCCAGTAATAGTTTAGCCAGTATAATTTCTATGCGCTGGATATAGTGCCATGCGTTGGCGGAGTCAATTTTCTCCTGTGCCTGATGCATGCGATCCATGCTTTCAGGATCGCCAAAATCCTGGCCATACGTATGATAGTCACTAATAGCTTGGCCGATATCACCGAGGCCTGATGCAATCACAGCATAGTTCGACCCAGAGATTTCGGCAGCAACATCCTGAGACATGCG
>DAOVWW010000014.1 GCA_030636465.1 Gammaproteobacteria bacterium | reverse complement strand
TTGGCGGGTGTTTTTTTCTAATGCCCTTCGATTGCCAATATGTATGTGTCAACACATAAGTGCGTAATTGTCATCCATGTGATAGCACAAACCAGAACTTCCCACTCGCCATGAACATGCAAGAATCAAACAATGTTTCACGTGAAACAATTAGAAACAAGAAGCCGGATTGAAAATCTTTATCTATGTTTGCAATAGGTATTTACTCCATTTAAACACCTATTAAGGCTTGTTAATGTTAGAATCGAATAATTAAGCAATATAATTTATGAGCAGCTAAATGGCAGAAAATCAGGAATACAACTCAGATAGTATCAAGGTACTAAAAGGCCTTGATGCGGTTAGAAAAAGACCCGGAATGTATATCGGAGATACCGATGATGGAACCGGGTTACACCATATGGTATTTGAGGTGGTTGATAATTCAATTGATGAGATTCTTGCCGGACACTGTAAGGATGTCACCGTAACGATACATGAGGATGATTCTGTTTCGGTTGAAGACAACGGGCGTGGCATTCCAACAGGAATCATTGAAGAAGAAGGTAAATCTGCTGCTGAAGTGATTATGACGGTACTTCATGCGGGTGGTAAGTTTGACCAGAACTCCTATAAGGTGTCTGGTGGTTTACATGGCGTTGGTGTATCCGTTGTTAATGCATTATCTGAAACGCTACAGCTTACGATTCACCGTGATGGTGGTATATATGAACAGTTCTACACTCGTGGTGATGCAGATGCACCATTGAAAGAAATAGGTAAGACAGATAAAACAGGGACAAAAATCAGATTTAAAGCCAGTGCAGAGATATTTTCAGATACAGTAATCCATTTTAATTTACTGGCTAAGCGATTACGTGAATTGTCATTTCTGAACTCAGGAGCCTGCATTATTCTGCGTGATGAGAGGACTAATGAGGAAGAGGTTTTTGAATATAAGGGAGGCATCAGCGCCTTTGTTGAGCACCTTAGTAAAAACAAATCTACATTAAATAAGAAAATCATTGAGATCATCAGCGAAAGAGATGGAGTACAGGTTGAATTATCAATGCAGTGGAATGACTCGTACCAGGAAAATATATTCTGCTACACCAACAATATTCCACAAAGAGACGGTGGAGCCCATCTGTCTGGATTGAGGTCTGCATTAACACGTACGCTTAATCAATATATAGAATCGAGTGGTTTAGCTAAAAAAGCGAAGGTGAGCGTAAGTGGTGAAGATGCTCGTGAAGGCTTGATTGCAGTGCTTTCTGTAAAGGTTCCGGATCCGAAATTTTCTTCACAGACCAAGGACAAACTAGTTTCATCTGAAATAAAGGGTGTAGTTGATTCTCTGGTAAGTGAAAAGTTGAGTGAGTATTTACTGGAAAACCCGACAGATAGCAGAGTTATAACACAGAAAATTGTAGATTCAGCCAGGGCCAGGGATGCAGCAAGAAAGGCGAGGGACATGACTCGTCGAAAGGGTGCACTGGAAATATCAGGTTTACCCGGAAAGTTGGCTGATTGCCAGGAGCGCGACCCTTCGCTTTGTGAAATTTACCTGGTGGAAGGGGACTCGGCGGGTGGGTCTGCAAAGCAGGCCAGGGATAGAAAATTTCAGGCAATTTTACCTCTGAAAGGTAAAATTTTAAATGTTGAAAAAGCTCGCTTTGATAAGATGCTGTCATCAGATGAAGTTGGTACGTTGATAAAGGCACTGGGTACAGGCATAGGTAATGATGATTTTGATCCAGAAAAACTTCGTTATCATCGTATCATTATCATGACAGATGCCGATGTAGATGGTTCGCACATTAGGACTTTGCTGCTAACTTTTTTCTTTCGCCAGATGAAGAAGCTGGTTGAAGCAGGGCATATTTATATTGCACAACCGCCACTGTATAAAATAACCAGAGGCAAAAAAGAAAAATACATCAAAGACGATGCGGAATTGCAAGAGCACCTGTTAACCCAGGCACTTCAAGATTCGGTTATTATTCCAGGTAATGGTCGTGATGAAATATCAGGAGAAGCGCTGGAAAAACTTTCAAGAGATTACATTTCTACCCAGGCAATTATTAGCCGGCTTTCACAGCGTTACGATGCAAAGATTTTACAGTTAATGATAGATACTCCAGAACTGGTTGAAACGGACTTTAACAATAAAGCCCGTATGCAGGAATTTTTAGATGCACTGGTATCAAGTAGCAGAACAAATAAAGAGGGCGAGGTGAGTTTTTCTGGCGAACTGGTTGCATGTGATAATGATCAGTATGAATTAATGATTTCAAAAAATAAGCATGGTATGAGTTCAACAACTCGATACGATATTGCATTATTCAAGTCAGCAGAATATAAAACGCTGGTGCTGCTCGGAAAGACACTACAGGGTTTGTTAGCAGAAGATGCAGTTATACGTATTAAAGAAAAGGAACATCCAATAAATGATTTTGAAGAAGCCTTAAACTGGATGATGGCGCAGGCTAAAAAGGGAACCGCTATCCAGCGTTATAAAGGCCTGGGTGAGATGAACCCAGGTCAACTCTGGGAAACGACGATGGACCCGAAAATCAGGCGCTTGCTCCAGGTGACTGTTGATGACGACGTAGCGGCAGATGAGACGTTTTCTATGTTAATGGGTGAGGTGGTTGAACCAAGAAGGAAATTTATCGAGGAAAATGCATTTTCAGCAAACCTTGATGTATAAGGGTTGATGATTAAATTTAAGGTATGGAGAGGCAGCCACTAAAGAAAAACAGGCTAATTTTTAATTTCCCTTTATTTATTAATATTATCAATAAGTTATAGAGTTTTTCCGCAATTTATTTGGATGAACCGGGTTTTTTCATCGCCTACCTGTGCCGCTGTCAGTTTTCCTCCCCACAGGCAGCCTGAATCGAGGCATATCGCATTATTTTGCCAATGTAAGCCTAGTGTGGACCAGTGGCCGTAAAACACTCTCCAGTGCTGCTTACGCTTTGCCTGGATAGAATACCAGGGGTGGTAGCCAATCGGTTGTTTACCCGGGCTGCATTTAATGTCCAGATCAAGAGCACCGGAAGAATCGAGGTAGCGCATGCGGGTTAATACGTTGGTAATAAAGCGCAGCCGTTCCCAATTATCCAGCTTGTTGTCCCAGTATGCCGGGTAATTACCATACATTTTTTCCAGAAGCATTTTGTAATCACCTTTACGTAAAACATTCTGTACTTCCCGGGCGAGATTTTTTGTCTTTTTAATCGACCAGGCTGGATGTATACCAGCATGAACCATACAGACACGATACTTTTTTGATTGGTGAAATAATGGCTGATAGCGCAACCATTTAAGCATTTCAGCAGAATCAGGTGCATTTAATATATCGTCCAGGGTATCTAATTCCTTGCTCTCTCGCTTGCCATAGGCGACGGCGAGAAGATTAAGATCATGATTACCAAGAACGCAGTGAGCTGTATCACCAAGGTCCATAATGTAGCGCAGGACATCTGCAGAATTTGGACCTCTGTTAACCAGGTCGCCACAAAACCATAGCTGGTCAGATGCAGGTTTAAAACCGCTGTGTTTTATCAGGTTGCGAAGGGATTTGTAGCAGCCCTGAATATCACCGATAGCATATATGGTCATGTTAGTGCTGAAGCCCTGGCAAAGATGAAAAGTATTCAGTTGCGTTAATCAGGGCATCAATATTTCCAACCTCAAAAGCAGAGTGCCCTGTAGCCGGAATAATATTCAGGCATGATGCATGCCAGGCCCTGTGTAGTTGCAGGGCGTTTTCAAGAGGACAGATTGCATCATATCTACCATGCACTATTATGGAGGGAATAGAAGAAATTTTATCCATGTTTTCTAGAAGTTGGTTAGGAGATAGAAATGATTGATTGATAAAATAATGATTTTCTATGCGGGCCATAGCGAGCATGTTTTGACTGGGCGGCCCTTTCTCATCAGTAGTGGCCGTATGAGTAAGTACAGAACACCTGTTTTCCCAGGTGACCCAGGCCCTGGCCGCGGCCATCTGTTTAAGTTCATTGGTAGAAGATAACAAATCGCTATATGCACTGACTATATCATCATGTTTTTTTTCATTGACTGGAGCAATAAAATCAGTCCAGTAATCAGGAAATATTTTGTTCGTGCCTGATTGATAAAACCACTGTATTTCCGCTTCACGGCAAAGAAATATCCCTCTTAGAATTAATGCTGATACAGATTCAGGATATGATTGAGCATAAGCTAGCGACAACGAAGAGCCCCAGGATCCACCAAATAATAAAAATTTATCTATCTGTAGGAAGACTCTAATCGCCTCAATATCACCAACCAGGTGCCATGTAGTATTATCAATAAGGGAACAATGCGGCGTTGAGCGCCCACACCCACGCTGATCGAATAGAATAATGCGATAAATTTCAGGATTAAAAAAGCGTCGATGCGCTGCAATGCAGCCAGTACCGGGACCGCCATGCAAAAAAAGAACAGGTATACCACCCGGGTTACCAGACTCTTCAAGGTAAATCTGGTGCGAATCTCGTTGTAGAGACCACGTCTGGTTAGGTTGAATGGCTGGAAATAGTTGTTTCACAACAATTATTTACTGATCATAGACATCAATAGGGGGTAAGCCGTCATAGATGAAGTCTAGTCGTTGCTGGAAATAACTTTCACGTTCAAATAAGTACGGATCAACAGAGGCGAAACCAAACACAGATGATGCGCGTAAATAACGAGAGCGGGTATCGATCATATCCAGTACCAGTATTGAAAATCTGGCAGTAGAATCATCCAGGTAACCGAGAGGGTCTGTGTAACTGAAGTAACTATAGAGCCCAAATATATCTCTGCCGCTGGAGGGTCCAATTATAGGTATGACTATGTAGGGCCCGAAGTCAAAGCCCCATACAGCCAAAGTTTGTCCAATATCCTCGACATGCCGCTCCAGGCCAGAGATTGTAGCGATGTCAATGAGTCCGCCCAGTCCTAATGTAGTATTGATGAATAAGCGCGAAAAACTGTCAACGGCATTATGTAATTTCCCCTGAAATAAGCTATTGATGAAGTTTCTGCCTTCAGCTGTATTTGAGAAAAAGTTGTAGACAGCCAAACGAAGAGGACGAGGAAGGTATTTGCGGTAACCCTTTGCGAAGGGAATTAATACAGCTTTATCAAAATCCTGATTAAACTTATATATTTTTCGGTTTATATTTTCGTAAGGATCGGGGTTTACTTCATCAGTAGCAAGTTGATTATGTTCAACAACGGCCATGTCATTATGTGAAGAAGTCGCACAGCCAGCCAACACAATGACTATAAATAAATGTAGAAGAATTTTGTAAAATAAATTTTTCATTTTTGTTATTTTTACATACTCGGGAAACATTATATCAGGATGTTAGATTGTCACTACTCCATATACATCTTAATATATAAGGAAATATTACCCGAGTAAGTGAAACATAAAAATGAATACACGGTTTAATGAGATTAGAGACTTTCTAAATCAAATAGTTCTTGGAAAAGAAAAACAGATTGAATTATGCCTGTGCTGTATATTAGCAAAAGGTCATTTATTAATAGAAGATCTCCCTGGTATGGGTAAGACACTACTGGCACATGCTCTGGCAAAAGTCCTTGGACTTGAGTTTAGCAGAATACAGTTTACCAGTGATATGCTTCCTGCAGACATCACCGGCGTATCGGTTTTTGAAGCGAGTAATAATAGCTTCCATTTTCATAAAGGCCCAATTTTTTCGAGCGTAGTACTCGCTGATGAAATAAACAGGGCATCACCTAAAGCCCAGAGCGCACTGTTAGAGGCGATGGAAGAGCGACAGGTGAGCGTTGACGGTAAGACATATCCTCTGCCATTTCCTTTTTTTGTGATCGCCACTCAAAACCCTCTTGAACAAACCGGTACATTCCCTTTACCAGAGTCACAGCTGGACAGGTTTTTTATGCGTATAAGTATTGGCTACCCGGATAGAGAGGCTGAAAGGAAGCTGCTTGAAAATGAGGAGCGCAGGCTGGTATTAGAAAAGATGGCATCTATTGTTACAGAAAAAGAGATTGTTGCCTGGCAACAGGAAGTGAAACGCATAAAGACAGAGCCAGCCCTGCTGGATTATGTTCAGGATTTAATTCAGCAGTCTCGTGACTCTGGTGAATTTGGTAACGGTATTTCTCCGCGGGCGGGCTTAGACCTGATTAATGCTGGCCGGGCATGGGCCCTCCTGAATGACAGAAAATATGTAATCCCAGAAGATATACAGGCCGTTTTACCATCAGCCATCGGTCATCGGCTGACCATGATCCAGGATCAGGATGGCCAGGTAAATATTGGTGTAAATCCTGCACAAAGGTTACTGGAAATTACACCTGTATGAATAAAGCATGCGAAGAGGTTTGGTAAATGCAGGAGCAGTGCCTTAGCAGGGATAACCTTTATATGTTGCCAACCAGGCATGGTTTTATTTTCTCTCTGGTACTGCTGGCAATGTTGCTGGTAGCGGTGAATTATAGTAACTCACTGGCCTATATGATGACTTTTACTCTGTTCTCCACGGTGCTGGTGTCAATGTTGTACACGCATCGAAATTTGCACGGTTTATGCCTGACTTATGGCGAGAGTAAACCCGTGTTTGCCGGGGAACTGCTTAGTTACTCGCTAGTATTAAAGAACGGGACACAGCGAGATCGTTTTGATATAGGAATAGATATAAAGGGCGATAAAAGCAGGCGGTGTGATTTTTCTGCGCATGAAACTTTGAAAATTGAATGTACGACCAGGGTACAACATCGTGGCTGGCATACATTACCGGCAGTACAGGTAAATACCCGTTTTCCTATAGGCCTATTGTTTTCATGGAGTAAGCCAGCCCAGCTGGAAAAGAAAAGTCTGGTTTATCCAAAACCGTCCAGCTGGCAGGACTTCCCAGTCAGATATAGTGAAAATAGTATGACTCAGATACAGAGCAGAAGAAATAATGATGATTTTTCAGGTTTACGTCAGTACCGTAAGGGTGATTCACCTCAGCGCATAGACTGGAAAACCTATGCGCGGGGTAAAGGCTTGCATAGTAAGGAGTTTACTGGCGGTGAGATGCCATTAATGGTTTTTAGGTGGAATGATACTGCGGGTGAGAAAGAACAGCGCATCAGCCTGCTAACACGCTGGGTAATTGAAGCCGCTGCACAGGGAATCAGGTTTGGCATGGAACTGCCGGGAAAAAAAGTTTTACCATCCAATAATGAAAAACAGGCGTCAAAATGTCTAACTCTGCTGGCACTGATGTAATAAGGGCACCTCTATCAAGTCATGAATATTCATCCTACATCCATAATCGCCCATCTCTGCGTTAAGAATCTTCGCAAGAGCTAGCTATTACGTGCGATCCTTGCCTTGATATGAACAATTCTGAATGTAATCTGAAATACCCAGACTTTATAGAGGTGCCCATAAGTTTTGGTTAGTCTATTTAAGCGGTTTCATATCAGCAATGCTGAGGAGTTGCAGCCAGACCGGCAGGCGCTTTATGCCCTAATGCTGGCATTATGTCTTGCTATTAGCCCGCACCTGATGAGATTACCTGTTTGGTTTGCAGCGCTGGCATTCATTGTTTTCCTCTGGCGATACTTAATAATTAATAGAAAAGCGCATCAGCCAGGGCCTGTCCTTCGTTTCCTTGGTGTGATTACGCTCATATATATGCTGCATAAGCACTATGGAACATTGCTCGGTCGTGATGCCGGCGTTGCTATGCTGATCGCCTTAACCATGTTGAAATTTCTTGAGCTGAAAACTTTGCGGGATTACATGCTAGTTGTGTTTTTATGCATGTTTATTATTTTAACTAGCTTTCTATATTCGCAGGCGCTCTGGCTTGGAATCTATCTATTCGCGGTAGTAATAGTCCTGTTTAGCGTCATGATGTATTTGAATCATGGAAGCAGGGACCATCTGTTAGCGATGCTTAAGCGTTCAGCATCTATGTTGATGCTGGGCTTGCCGGTAGCCGCATTATTGTTTGTATTATTTCCGCGCCTGCAGGGCGGACTCTTTGGTTTACCGGGTGATAGTCACTCGGGGCTGACGGGGATGTCAGATACGATGAAACCTGGAACTATTAATGAATTGAACCTGAGTGAAAAGGTGGCCTTCAGAGTGGATTTCTCATCACCAGTACCCGTTGCAAATCAACGCTACTGGCGTGGTCTGGTGCTCGAGGAGTATGACCACGGGCTGTGGAAAGAGCGCCGCTTTAAAAAGACTGCGGTGTCAGAACTTAAATATTCGCTGAAAGATGTAGTTGAATATACGGTATTGCAGGAAGCGTCAAATAAAAAATGGGTATTCGCACTCGATATGCCTGTACTTAAGCCGGACAATTTAGAGTGGGGGCCCGGTCGAAGTTTACGTGCTGCCAGAGGCCTGCGAGAGCGGCTGCAACAGAGTCTTAAGTCAGTGAGCCAGTATTATTATGAAGACATATCAGATGATACGCTGGCAAAAAACCTTGATGTAAGTTCAGTAAGTGGCGAGCGGGTGATAAGTCTGGCTGGTGAGCTTTATCGACAATCCGGTAGTGATAAAAACTACATTAGTACCATCCTTGCCTATTATCGTAATAATGCATTTTTCTATAGTCTTCAGCCCCCCATGCTTGATGAACATCCAGTAGAAGATTTTATGCTTAATACTCGCAAAGGATATTGTGAACATTATGCATCATCTTTCACCATGATGATGAGGCTTGCAGGTATTCCTGCAAGAGTGATTGTAGGTTATCAGGGTGGTGAATGGAATGAGCAGGGTGACTATATGATAGTAAGGCAAAGTGATGCGCATGCCTGGTCAGAAGTCTGGTTAGATGAAGAGGGATGGGTGCGAGTTGATCCTACTGCGGCAGTAGCTCCTGAGAGAATTGAGTATGGTCTTGATGCCATCCGGCAGCTGGTCGCAGAAGGAAAGGAGCCGGGTAGCCTGAGTGACGAAAAAATAAAAATAATGTTGCAGATGTCACTGCTGGCAAATACCTTAAAGGGTGTGACAATGTTTTGGGATGGGGTGAACACACGCTGGTATAAATGGGTAATCGGTTTTGGAAAAGAAAACCAGAGCTTTTTACTTAAATGGCTGGGGTTCCAACAGGCAAACTGGAGAGACATGGTTATACTGCTGGTTATTCTTATGTCTATAGTGGTCAGTCTTCAGGCCTTGTTGTTATTCCATCGCAGAAAGATTTTTGACCCGGCCATAGTGCAATATCAAAAGTTTTGTAATCGATTACAGGGAATAGGTATCGTAAAATTTAAACACGAAGGCCCGCGAGCATTTGCCGATAGAATTATCAAGTTGCGTCCAGATTTAAAAACACCGGTAAGCCTGGTGACGAATACATTTATTGAACTAAGGTATGCCGGTAATACTGGTACATTTCAGCAAAGAAAACTGGCACAGGCAGTAAGAAGTTTTCATCCAAAAAGGAACAGGTGACGACACCGATGAGTAATAAAACAGCTTCCCCACCCGTGGTGATGGTCATTGGGGGAATGGATCCTTCTGGTGGCGCAGGTTTGTGTGCGGATATTCAGACCTTATCCATGCTGGGTTGCCACGCTGCACCTGTGGTAACAGCCGTTACCGTTCAGGACACCTCTGCGGTCAAGGGTTATGACCTGGTCGATCCAGAAGTGATACGGGCACAGATGCAAGCCGTCATGGAGGATATTTCTCCATCTGTTATAAAAACCGGCATGCTAGTGAATAAAGAGGTAATTTTAGGATTGGTGGAGGTATTATTAAATTACCCGCATATTAGCCTGGTTGTTGACCCGGTAATGAGCAGCAATATGAATGATGCACTAAGTGAGCATTCACTTATTAGTTCAATTAAGGAAGACCTGTTACCTGTTGCAAGTCTAGTAACGCCAAATATCCCCGAAGCCATTGCGCTGGCAGCTAAGGGTGATGTGGAAACAGCAGATGCCTGCGCAGCCGTAATTTCGAATGCAAACAGTAACTGTGACTGTTTAATCACAGGAACGCATGCAGATTCTGAACAGGTAATTAACCGCTACTACCGGCAGGGTAAAAAGAGCAAAGAGTGGTGCTGGCCGCGCCTGCCTTATGAATACCATGGCTCAGGGTGCACGCTGGCATCCGCCTGTGCAGCAGGTCTTGCACTGGGTTTGGATATGGAGGAGGCCGTAGATCAGGCCCAGCAGCATGTTATGAAAAGCCTGTCTGCAGCGTTCAAACCCGGAAAAGGTCAGCATATTCCATACAGGCTGAATACGAACCTGGCTGTAGAGATTATTTGATATCGTGCACCCTCTGGCAAAAAAGATATCAGGCCTATACGCCATCGTTGATACAGGGTGTTGCGATGAAAACAGCCTGTTTGAAAATGTACAGATGGTGCTTGATGCCGGTTGCCGTGTGCTGCAATATCGCGACAAGAGTAATGATGATAAAAAACGACTAATGCAGGCCAGTAAATTGCGCAGGATGACCACACTGTTGGGTGCTGTTTTTATTATCAACGATGATGCCGGGCTGGCGAGTCGGGTAAAGGCAGATGGCGTGCATTGTGGCAAAGATGATGCCGGCATTGTAGAAACAAGGAAAAGTTATCCAGATTTACTGATAGGCGCTTCCTGCTATAACAGTATTGATCTTGCTGAGCAGGCTGTTAATGCTGGTGCTGATTACCTTGCCTTTGGTCGTTTTTACCCCTCTCTAACAAAACCTGAAGCAAGTCCAGCTGATGCGGCGATATTGCAGCAGGCAAAGAGGAAATTTTCTCAACCAATTGTAGCTATCGGTGGAATCGTGACCGAAAATGCAGGGTTTCTGATATCATCCGGAGCCAGTGCCGTCGCGGTCATCGGTGGCATATTCTCGACAGCAGATCCTTATCGCAGCAGCAAAGAACTCTGCGCTTTGTTCGACAGTCAGGCAGGGTGAACTGTATTGAGATCTAAAACTAAATAATTTAAAACAAAGAACAACTGGGTTATCAAAAATGAATAATGAAGAGCTTTTTCAACAGGCATCCGTCCATATTCCCGGCGGTGTAAATTCACCAGTAAGGGCGTTCAAGTCAGTAGGCGGATCGCCCATATTTTTTAAGTCCGGTTCTGGTGCCAGATTATGGGATGAGCAGGGGCGAGAATATATTGATTATGTTGGTTCGTGGGGGCCGATGATACTTGGCCATTCTCATCCAGCAGTGATTAATGCGGTAAAGAAGCAAATTGAAGCGGGCCTGGGTTATGGTGCGCCGACGGTGCTGGAAACAAGGATGGCTGATTTAGTCTGTGAGCTGGTCCCGTCGCTAGATAAAGTCAGGATGGTCAGTTCGGGTACAGAAGCCACAATGAGTGCGATCCGCCTTGCGCGCGGTGCGACGGGCAGAGATAAATTGATAAAGTTTGAGGGCTGTTATCATGGCCATTCTGATTCATTACTAGCTAAAGCCGGTTCCGGCGCCTTAACTCTGGGTGTACCCACATCACCGGGCGTACCTGCCGAGCTG
>DAOVWW010000028.1 GCA_030636465.1 Gammaproteobacteria bacterium | reverse complement strand
GTAGAGTAAAAGTCATACAGTTTTTCTAACGCTTCAATTTCACCCTAAATCACGGATATTGCAAACATCCCATTAGCACGGCATTATCATTTTTAATCTTGAATCAACTAGAATTCAAATACCATGGCAAATATAAGTGATGAAATTGATGATAAATGGGGATCACCCTCTCCTATGCATGATCCGTATGTACTGGCTAACTTCAGGGTGCGAGAATCGGATGTTTTAATTACAACACCACCCAAGGCAGGAACGACATGGATGCAGCAAATTTTGCATCAGTTGCGCACTGGAGGTGATGAATCATTTACATCCATTGATGATGTGGTCCCATGGTTAGAACGAAAACGTTCAGGTAAAAGCACACAAGAAGTACTGGACTACTACGAGTCCATAGCAGATCCTCGTGTCTTTAAAACACACTGCACAGCAGAACAAACACCCGGCATTGATACTGCAAACATAATTCTCACCTCACGTGACCCGCGTGAATGCTGTGTCAGTTTTTATCACCACCTGAACAACATGACTGATGAGGCTCGCGAAATGGCTGGAGTTGCATTGCCGGCTACATTTGATGCGCATATCGACAGGTGGTTGGATTTTGCCGCCTGGTACCGCAATGTAAAAAGCTGGTGGCCCTATCATGATCATGAAAAAGTGCTGTGGTTACGTTTCCAGGATATGAAGTCAGATCTGCCAGCTAGTATAGATCGAATCATTAATTTTCTGGGCTGGGAGGTATCTCCTGAACAAAGAGAACGAGTACTTGAATACAGCTCTTTTGCCTGGATGAAAGCCCATGATGAGAAATTCTCGAGTCAGGGTGATGGTGACAAGCCCGTATTTAAGCCAGGCAGCTTTATTCGTGAAGGTAAAGTAGGAAAATATAGAGAGATGATGTCACCTGAACAGGAACAACGTGTGCTGAATAAGGCAAAAGAAATGTTAGAACTAGAGTGCTTACAGTTCCTGGGACTGGAGGATTAAAAGTGAGCCATGGTGCTATAAAACTTGATGACAACACACTGCCACAATGGCTGGATCTCTTTCCTGAGCTCAAGCAGGCAGATTCAGTTTGTAATGATATTTGTTCTAATGCAACTGAGCTGGTATTTGATGCAGGACAGTGGATTTTCCGTGAAGGTGATGAATGCCCTGCCTATATTCTTTGCCTGGAAGGAAAGATTCGCATACAAAAGGTTTCGACTGAAGGTCGGGAAATAATGCTTTATCGGATAAAACCGGGACAGGGTTGTGTACTGACTACGGCCAGTTTACTGTCAGGTACTCCCTACATGGCAGAATCGATCACAGAAACTAAATTACGTGCGATGTCGATTAGCAAAGAGGACTTTTTCAAAGGTCTGGCCATGTCACCTGACTTTCGAGACTTCATCTTCACGGCCTACGGTTCACAGTTAGCAAGTGTAATGCAATTAGTTAAAGATATTGCCTTTGACCCACTGGATATCCGGCTGGCCCGTCGATTGCTTGCGGATGCGGATGATGAAGGTATTTTAAACGTAACGCATCAAGACCTTGCTACAAGTCTTGGTTCTGTACGTGAGGTCATTACACGCGAGCTGAAAAAACTGAAACAGAAAGGCTGGATCGATCTTGACAGAGGGAAGGTTCAGATCACAAATCACACCGAAATTTCAAGATTTGCCATTGAGAATAATCTGCCTGTAATCAGTATTTGATACCCCTCTCTCTTTTTTGAGAGAGGGTGCATTCAATCTCTTTGATTAAGCTTTCGTTGAGTCCACAGAACAAGAGTTAATGCCAAACAATGCGTATGGAGGGCACCAGCCCATTGCTGATGTAGCAACAAAAATAACACCTATCGCTCCCCACCAGTTTTGAAAATATACACCGGCAGCAATCACTGCTAAGCCTACAATTAACCTTACTGCTCTATCGATACTTCCTACATTCTTTTTCATGATAATTTACCTGATTAATATTTTGTGCGGGAATGAATAGTAGCCCCAGCGCGATTTGCTGACAGTGACTGCAGTCACTATTAGGTGGAATTAATTGAGGTGATTCGACTTTTTTATTCGATCTAGAGTTTCTCTCTCCACGCTGGAGCACCTATGATGCAGTACGTAACAAGATGCCACTACTTAAAGATGTCCAGACTACGATACAGGAACATGCCTGAACTTTTCCGATCTGCTATAAACCATAATATGAATTGGATAACGTCATTGCACCCTTCGGGCTTTTCCTGCAGTATGACTTTGCCATACTTGCGGTCACGAGCCCCAAATCGCGACAATCTCTCAGTAAGGAATCTAACTTATAAGATTGCTGCGTCACTACGTTCCTCGCAATGACACAAAAAAATAACCTGAAGTTTTTAAGGAAAACTCCCATGAAAGTACTGTTCTCTAGAATTAGTGTACTACTGCTAGCTGCTCTGTTAGTTCTACCTCTATCCTCAGCCATCGCAGAAGGCGACAAGAAAAAGACCTACAGCCAGCAGGAACTGGACACGATGATGGCACCCGTTGCCCTCTACCCGGACTCCCTACTTTCACAAATACTGATGGCATCGACATATCCAGGTGACGTCACTGAAGCCGTTGCCTGGTCAAAGAAGAACTCCAAAAAGACTGGTGACGATGCAGTAAAAGCTGTTCAGACCAAATCCTGGGATCCCAGCGTTATGTCACTGGTCGCTTTTCCCTCCGTACTGGAGATGATGGGTCAGAAACCTGACTGGGTAGAAGACATGGGCAATGCCTTTCTATCAGATTCTGAAATTGTTATGGATACGGTTCAGTCTTTAAGAAAAAAGGCCAAAGACGAAGGTAATCTGGAAAGCTCAAAGGAACAGAAAGTAGACGTTAAGGAAGAATCTGGCACCCAGGTGATTATCATCGAGCCTGCCGATCCTACTATTGTTTATGTTCCGACCTATAACCCGACGATTATTTATGGCACATGGTGGTGGCCTTCCTACTACCCTTATTACTATCGCCCTGTGGGTTATGGCTTTGGTACTGGCATAGTGACTGGAATTGGCTTCGGTATAGGCATCGGCATCACTAATTCTTTATGGGGCGGTTTTAACTGGGGTCGCCATGATGTAAATATTAACGTTAATCGGCACAACAACATCAATGTGAATAGCAACCGGATTAATTCAAGCAGCAGGAGCGCTTCCTGGCAGCACAATACAAACAACGTTAATAACATAAACAGAACCAACAACATCAATAAAACCACAAACAATACCCAGGTCAATCGCCAGAAGGCATCGGACAAAATTAGTGGTTCAGACAAACGTGATGATTTCCGTGGACGTGATGCAGATCGTGATAAAGCCCAGGCAACTCTTGAATCACGTGGTGCAGACCCGGCTAAAGGTCGTCAGGAACTGAAAGGGTCTGGTGGTAGCAAGGCCAGAGACAACGTCAGCAAGGCAAACCATAGTTTTGATAGCAGCAAGGTGTCAAAAAATTTAGGTTCAGCAAAGCCATCTAATTTTGATAGCAGCAAGGTATCCAAAAACATTGATAAAGGAAGTCTCTCAAATAAAGACGCTGGCAAAATCTCAAACATTGATTCCAGCCGCAAGAGCGATTTTTCCAGTAAAAGTTCCAGCTTCAATGATCATGCATTTAGTGATGTCGGCAATGCTCGCAGTTCTCACAGCAACATCAGCCGTGGGTCATCGAGTAATAGCTCATTTCAGAGCTCCGGTGGTTTTAGTCGCGGAGGTGGCGGTGGCGGCATGAGTCGAGGTGGTGGTGGAATGAGTCGCGGCGGCGGTGGTGGCGGCGGGAGGAGAAGATAATGATTTTATTCAAAAATAATGCTCTTAACTCTCGTAATATTGTAGGTAACTCCATGACGAAAATAAGTAGAAAACATATTGGGCTATTACTCATCAGTAGCAGCCTCTTTTTAGGTGCTTGCACAAAAGAAGACCCGGCAGTAACGCTGACTATGGACACAGACCTTAACCAGGCTGTCTTTACCACTCCTGAAATTGCTGCACAGGCATTCACCAATGCTGTAACGGACAGGAACAGGGATAAACTGGGTAAAATACTTGGGCTGACATCGGGGCAATTACTGCCGCTCAATGACATCAAACCTGAAACTATCGAAAAATACCTTAAGGCTTATTCACTAACCCATGAGCTCAAGGCTGAAAGTGAAGAACAAAAAATACTTTCAGTAGGTAAAAAAGACTGGACACTACCTATACCTATCGTCAAAGGTGCCACTGGTTGGTACTTCGATTCCAAAGCAGGTAAAAATAGAATACGCATACGCCGTATAGGCAGGAATGAACTCGCAGTTATGCAGGTAGTTCTCGCCTACCATGATGCACAAATAGACTTTGCCACTATCGACAGGAATGCGAATGGCGAACGTGAATATGCGCAGCAATTCATCAGTAGTGAAAACGTGCATGATGGTCTTTACTGGGAAACAGCAGATGGAGAAGAGCTCAGCCCTCTTGGTTCATTGTTCGTCAATGACACCCCTGAGGGTGCATACCACGGGTATTACTACCGCATCCTGACCTCACAGAGTGATGCGGCAAAGGACGGCGCTGAAGATTATATTGTTGACGGCCACATGACAGGCGGATTTGCTTTAATAGCCTGGCCTGCAGTCTATGGCAGAACAGGTGTAATGAGCTTTATTGTTAATCACGATGGTATCGTATACCAGCAGAACCTTGGTCAGGACACCGCTGAAACAGCAAGAAATACGCTCAGCTTTAATCCCTCTGATCAATGGGCAATGGTAACGAAGTAACGAGGAATTCAAATATGCTAAAACATGATTTACTTCTGGATAAGGGAGTACTTGTTCTATCTCCACAGGGACCTTTAGAACAGGCTGACTTCGAGGCACTTGCTAAGGTAGTTGATCCATATATTGAATCACATGGAACACTGCATGGACTGATGATTTACACAGAGTCATTTCCAGGCTGGGATAATTTTGCCGGGCTGGTCAGCCATATGAAATTCGTCAAAGATCATCAGCAGCATATTAATAAAGTTGCTGCTGTAACAGACAGTGGTTTTCTGTCTATTTTGCCCGGCATTACTGACCACTTCGTCAAGGCTGAAGTCAGGCATTTCGATTTCGAAGATAAAGAAAAGGCTATGGAATGGCTTACAGGGTCACTTTAACCCGGCTATCCAGCCTTCACTGGCTAAACGCGTCACATCCAGTACGATGGCGGGATAAAAACCTGCAATAAGAATTAGCAGAGCCATTGTCACCGCAATTAATAATTCTCGTTTGCGTAAATCAACTGCAGCGATCACCACAGATGAAGTCGCTGGTCCAAGAAAAACCCGGCGGTAAATGCGAAGGAAATATACAGCCCCAATTATTACTCCAACCAGTGCTGCAAGTCCTGCACCGGTATGCGTTTTAAGGGCACTGAACAGAATCAAAAACTCTGCCGGGAAACCACTGGTACCTGGTATTCCCATACTGGCAATACCAAACAAAAAGAAGAAAGCCGTGAGTAAAGGCATACTGCCTGCAACGCCACCCAGGCTGATGAAATCAGTCGAACCGGTGCGCTGATGCAGAAAGCCGGTAAGGATAAAGAGTCCACCAGAAATAATTATAAAGTTCAGGGTCTGGAACACTGCTCCCTGTATGCCCTGGATGTTAAACGAGGCGATACCCAGCACTACCAAACCGACATGCGAGATGCTGGAATATGCCAGCATGCGCCTTAGATTAGTCTGCGCCATAGCCGCCAAAGCTCCGTACAGAATACCGATGACAGCGAGACCTACCAGCAGCCAATGCAGTTCCTGTGCAGCACCGGGAGCTAGTGGAATGGCAAAGCGAATCAGGCCATAAACGCCCAGTTTCAGGCCCGTCATCAGGGCTGCAGCTGCTATAGGGCCTTCCATAGACACCACGGGCAACCAGGTGTGCAACGGGAACAGCGGCGTCTTTACGGCAAAGCCCAACAGCAATAGTAGAAAGACGACCATCTCGGTACCTGCTGGCAATTCAGTCACAAGCAAGACCTGGTAATCAAAACTCAGGCCTGCAGGAATGGCCAGGCCTGTTTGATCAGCATGGTTAATAGCCAGCAGGATAAAAGCAAATAACAGTGGCACCCCGCCGATAAGCATATAGAGGGTATATTTTGCTGCCGCAAAACGACGCTGAGGCCCTATCCCCCAAAGGCTGATGAGGAAGTAAAAAGAAATTAGCGTCATCTCCCAGAACAGGAAGAACAGCATGGTATCCATTGCTGTGAAGATTCCTATGACCGATGCTTCCAGTAACAGCAATAAACCAAAGTACAGACGCGGCATTACACGAACGCTGTTCCAGGAAGCAATTATCACTGCCAGGAACAGTACTGCTGTCAGCGGCAGGAACAGAATAGAAATACCATCAACACCGAGCTGATAATGTACGTTCAGTGTGGGTATCCAGTCGGCTTTTTCCAGCAACTGAAAGCCCTGCTTTTGTGTATCGAAACGAAGTAATACTAGCAAGCTTAGTATAAGTTCCAGCAGTCCAAAGAGTAGTGCTATCCAGCGCACGAAACGTGGATTGGGTGTCAATGCGATCAGTACGCCGCCGGCAAGTAGCAGTAGTATGGTTATACTCAGGATTGGCATAGATTCAAACATAGCGTCACTCACCCGGATATAGATGACTGATAGATTCAAGCGGCATTTCAATGAGCTCCATCAATGGGGTGATATAAAAACCGGTGCTTAGTAACACGGCAATGATTATTCCGACAACCAGGAGTTCGGAGGGACTGGCAGGTGCAACATTTTTACTGGCTGGCCCATGTTCTGGTGCAGGACTGAGAAAGGCTCGCTGGAATGCCCATAGCAGGAAGCCTGCAGCCAGTACGTTACCCAGTGCCGCAGCAATCGTAAGCAAGCCGCCAAAGCGTGTTATAGATGCTTCAAGTACCAGATGCACAGCATCAAAACCTGGTGTTCCGGGCATACCAATAATTGACAGGCCGGCAATGAAGAAGGTTATGCCTATCAATGGGATATGATCGAACAGTCCTCCCAGTTTATCCAGCCTGGTGGTACGTGTGCGTCGATAGATCATACCCGTCACTATCGACAGGGTCGCGGCAGCCAGGCCAAAGGTGATAGATAACAGCACCGCTCCCTGAAAAGCCAGGTGGTGCAGACTGAATAGCCCCATGACGATGATGCCGGTATGACTAATCACAGCAAAGGCGATCAGGCGGCGCAGGTTTATTTGTAACATCGCCAGCAGTGCCGCATAGAAGATGCCCACCACTGCGAAACCCACAACGTAGTTATGCCACTGGATGATTGCATCAGGAACCAGCGGAAAAACAAAACGCAACAAGGCATAGATGCCGATCTTGATACCCAGAAACAGGGCCGGGGCGACCGCGATATTGCCATGTTCAGCAATCATTGGCAGCCAGCCATGCAGGGGGAAGAATGGTGTACGTATCGAGAAGCCGTAGAACAACAGGAAAAAGACCACCGACTGGAAGCCCACCAGCATCGGCACCTGTGCCAGTACGTAGAGATCGAAAGACCATTGCCCGGTCTCGTGGGCAGCGTTCCAGCCCAGTGCCAGTGTCCCTGCCAGCAATAGCAAAATGCCCAGACCCATAAACTGATAAAAACGTGTCAGTGCAAAGTCTTTTTCCGGTGACTGTGCCCAACGCCACAGCATATAACCCACCAGTCCCAGCTGCACAGTGGAGAGGATAACAAACCACATAAGGTTCATGGTCGAAAACATTGCCATCAGCGATGATTCGATACCTAGCAATACACTGAGGAAGCGTGAGACAGGTTTCAGTCCACGGATAATGCCGTAGATCGCTACCAGCAGGCACATAAGCGCGGTTAATAACATGAACACAATAGAAATGCCGTCGACAGCAGCATGGTAGGCCAGCGGGCCAAACAGATTCAGACGTTCTGAAAATTGCATGACCGCAGTCGTATGGTCATAACGAGTAAACATATCGATGACAAGCATCATTTCTGCACCGGCAACCAATAACCCAATTTGTTTTAGCCAGGCAGAATCCTTCATCGCCAGAATCAATAATGCACCTGCCAGTGGCAGCAGCTGCAGAATAATCAGCACCGGATAAGGTGAATTCAGTGACCAGCTGAGTTCGGTAAATAGCATGATGGGTATCTGAGCCTACAAAATCACGATGAAGGTCGCCATGATCAGCAACAGCAGATAGCGAGGCTGGCTGAGCAGACGTTCGATGTGGTTGGCATAAAAGCCCAGACGTGAGATCAAGGCTAACAGCCCTTCCCCACCGCCTTTTAACACCAGCCGATCTTCAAACCAATACAACATGGATGCAGTGGATTCCATCATATGCCCGAGTATGCCTCTGGCCTGACCACTCGCATTGCTGCTATTTTCACCCTGTTTGTTAGCTTCCCAGTGTTGCAAGGACGAGATCGCCTGGGCCTGTGCCGGCAGGCCGACTACACGCGAAACTACCTCGTCATCAAAATCCTGTACGTCACGTGCCAGCTCAATGGTTGGCCTTACCAGCAGCCAGTTGGCAATAGGATCCAGCCAGAAACGTTGTAAAGATGCAGTATGCAACCAGCGTTGGTTTCTCAACCATGCAGGTACCGGCCGTGCAGCACGGCTGACCATGTGCATCATTGATGGTGCATTGAGAAATTGATAAGCCCGCCATATTGCATGCAATACAAGATGCCAGGCAGCCAGTTCAAACCATCCCAACCCTATCCATACCAGCATCAGTCCTGCCTGTGATACGGTAGAAAGCATCAATGATGTTTTGATGTCGGTTTGCACAAACCCGGTAATCCAGCCATACAGAGCAGTCATCAGACCCAGCACAGCGATCAGTGTCATCATAGGTGGGGCCTGAGATAACAGCGGTTCAAGTCGCAACAGCAGATATACCCCGCTGTGCACCATTAAAGATCCATAAAATATGGCGCTGGAGGGCGTAGGCCCTTCCAGTGCACGGGTTATCCAGCCTGAGAATGGTAACTGAGCAGACTTGGCCAGAGCGGCCAGCAGGAAACAGCCGACTATCAGGTCAATCTGCAGGTTCTCCAGATCAGCAGTGTTGTTTAACATGGTCCATTCTGAGCCACCTAACCAGAGCACAGAAAGGACGATGCCAGCGATAAAACCGGTATCACCGATGCGATTGGTAATGAATGCAGCCGTGGCATTGGATGTGGCCACAGGGCGATCCCAGGCATAAGCAATGAGCAGGTAAGAACTAATACCTGCCAGTTCCCAGCCAACGAAGGCCAATACAGAATTACCAGCCAGCACGATCAGCTGCATGGCGCTGGTAAACAACAAAAGAATCATAAAGAAACGTTGAAATCCTGCCTCACGATGCAGATAGTTGACCGAAAACCTGAGCATCAGCAAAGCAATGAAACTGACTAGCAGACTCATAGTAAGACCGAGGGTATCAAGCATGAAGCTCACATTGATGTTTAGTTCACCGCTGTTGAACCACTGAGCAATAACGATATGCCCGGGACTGCCGGACAGCATGGCATTCAAAGCATTGAAGCCGGCAATCAGGAATGACAGGCCTGCTGCCAGTGTGGCCACCCTGGCCGTATGTCGTTCGCCTTCCTCTCCACGATTCAGATTCAGTAAGTATCCTACAGCTAACCACAGGGCACCTAGCAGGGGCAGTAAGGGGATTAGCCAGACGATGTCTCCGATTTCAGGCATGAGTCGTCTCCTGCTCAACTTGCTCGATAAGTGCCGGCTGCAGTGGTTCCATGTGGCCTGTATACCAGTCGGATGACTGAGTGACTGTCGGTAACTCAGTCAGCTCCCCGTTCCACCGCGTCCAGCCGCTTTCCGGACCGAATACATGAATCGCCTCGCTATCCGGATCCTTGGCTG
>DAOVWW010000011.1 GCA_030636465.1 Gammaproteobacteria bacterium | reverse complement strand
GTTCAAGCATTTACGTTTTGGTGATGAAACTATTTATCTGCGATCAAGTTCGGTCAATATCATCAATGGCATGGTTGGTCTGACTTTTTCCTGCGATGGTTCACACTATATGCCGATGGAGGATTTTCTTGAAAAGGAACAGGCCTTCTGGTTCGGTGATACGTTTGAGACGAAGTCGGATGACGATAGTTAATCGTTAATCGAGGCTTCCTAAGACAGAATATCTTTCAGATGAAAAATACTGAAGCACATGATCTTGAGCACTGGTTACAACAGCTGCTGACTGAGAACCTTAGCCCTGAAGAAGTAGAAAGAATCCGCCAGGCATTTGATTTTCGCCAGGACGAATCCCCCGTAGATGACAAAAAAGAGCGGCTGACTTATACACTGGGTGTGGCTGAGACTTTGTTTGATTTGCAGGTGGATACAGAAACACTGATAGCGGGCATTTTATATGACGCGAATGTTGATGGTGATAATCGTAAAAAAATAATAGAGCAAAGCTTCGGTAAGAACATCCTGACACTGGTAAGCGGTGTCCATAAAATGGATGTTATGCCAGTTAGTGAAAGCAATCCTCAGTCTGGCCAGTCGCTGCAAATCGATGGTGAGAATCTGCGCAAGATGCTGCTGGCTATGGTTGAAGATGTCAGGGTTGTTCTAATAAAACTGGCTGATCGATTACAGCGCTTACGGCAGATAAAAAATAGCCCGCCAGAACTGCAGCAGAAGATCGCTGCGCAGGTGCATGAAATTTTTGCTCCATTGGCAAACAGGCTGGGGATCTGGCAGATAAAATGGCAGCTTGAAGATCTGTCGCTGCGTTATCTACAGCCCGAAGCCTATCATCGTATTGCTAAAAGCCTTGCTGAGCGGCGTGTTGACCGCGAAGAGTATATTAAGCAATTCATGCATACCCTGCAGGCAGAGCTGGGCAAGGCCGGGGTCAAGGCTGAAGTCAGTGGCAGGGTAAAACACATCAATAGCATCTATAGAAAAATGATGCGTAAGAACGTTGATATTGACCAGATATTTGATGTGCGTGCGGTACGGATACTCGCTGAGACCATTCCCGATTGTTACGCAGCATTAGGAATCGTCCATTCCTTATGGCCCTATGTCAGGGAAGAGTTTGATGACTACATTACCTCGCCCAAGAATAATAATTATCAATCGATTCATACGGCGGTACATGGTCCTGAGGAAAAGCTGGTGGAGGTACAGATCAGGACACAGGCAATGCATGACCGCTGTGAGCTGGGTGTGGCAGCACACTGGCGCTACAAGGAAGGCATCGGCCATGATGAGAGTTTTGATCGTAAAATAGCCTGGTTAAGGCAGTTGCTGGAATGGAAGGATGAAGCGGCAGATGGCAGTGATTTCGTTGCCGAGTTTCGTAGCCAGGTGTTTGAAGACCGCGTTTACGTTTTTACGCCTGCCGGTAATATAATTGATTTGCCCGGTGGTTCCACACCGCTGGATTTTGCCTACACGATTCATACAGAAGTCGGTCACCGCTGTCGTGGTGCCAAGGTAGATGGGGCGATCGTACCGCTGACGTATGTACTTAAAACCGGTGATAAAGTAGAGATATTGACCATAAAGGAAGGTCAGCCCAGCCGGGACTGGATCAATCCCCACCTTGGCTACACCCAGTCACACCGCGCTAAATCAAAAATTCTACAATGGTTTCGTACCCAGGAACATGATCAGAATGCCATCGATGGCAGGGTGATTCTGGACAAAGAACTGATACGCCTCGGCCTGAAAGATGTCAATATCGACAAACTATCACAACAGCTGAAGTTCAAACAAACCAGCGACATGATGGCGGCCCTTGGGCGCAGTGAAGTAAAAACGACGCAGATTGCTGTAGCGCTGCAAGATTATTTAGATCCACAGGAAGTACAGGAGCCTGAACTTAAGCTGCGCCATACCGCTGCAGACAAAACACAGTCTGATATTGAGGTGCAGGGTGTCGGTAACCTGATGACGCAGATGGCAAAATGCTGCAAGCCTCTGCCTGGTGATGATATTACCGGATACATCACCCAGGGCAGGGGCGTAAGTATTCATCGAACCGATTGCGCTAACATTTTACGCGCCCTGAATGAGGATGATCAGCACCTGATTGAAGTCAGCTGGGGAGGGCCTGAGCAGGATGTTTATTCAGTCGATATCCAGATCATTGCCTATGATCGAAAAGGCCTGTTACATGACATAACGGCTTTGCTATCGAATGAGAAAATTAATGTCACTGCCGTGAACACACAATCCAACGCCACTACCCATGAAGCAAAGATGAAACTCAGTCTGGAAATAGAGAACCTGGCCAGATTGAGTCAGTTGCTTACCCGCATTAATGAATTACCGAATGTACATGAAGCCAGAAGAGTCTCACAATGAGGACGATGAGATGAAAATACTTGCCCTGGATAGCTCTACAGAGGCTTGTTCTGTGGCGCTGTTATCTGATCAGCATATAGTCGAAAAGTTTGAAGTAATCGGACGTGGCCATGCGGAACATTTACTGCCAATGATGACTAGCCTGCTAGAGGAAAATACGACTGCTCTGGAAGAGATTGATCTGTTTGCCTATGGCGCAGGGCCTGGTTCATTTACTGGTCTAAGAATTGGTGCGGCCATGATGCAGGGGCTGGCACTGGCCAGAGATCGACAACTTATAGCAGTCTCATCCCTGGCGGCCCTGGCGGCAAGACATCAGGGCCTGGTGCTGAGTGTAATCGATGCACGTATGGATCAGGTCTATCATGGTCTGTATCGCGTTGTTGATGCAGCTGCGCCAGAATTGATCGGCAAGGTGGGGGTTTCTTCAGCAGATACAATTAGTCTGGTAGAGGAAGATAAAATTATTATTGCCGGTACCGGCTGGGACCGTTACAAAGGCGAGTTTTCAAAAATACAATCTAGTGGACGTGAAGTTATTGGTCTCAATAATGAGTTCCCACATGCGGCAGAAATTGCCCGACTGGCTTTGTATGAATCAGAACTGGGCCGCGCAACCGACCCCGCTGTAGCCTTGCCTCATTATGTCCGTGACAAAGTGGCGAAGAAAATGTCTGAACGTTAAAAGTATTTCAAATAATTCACACACTTAGTTTAATGTGTTAAAAGAATAAGTTATGGAGAAGCACTACACGACGCCGATACTCCTCTACATTGTCATTCTTTTTGTGGCCTGGAGTCTGTTGCTTGCTGGATTGGCAAACTGGAAAATAAATACTAATTTGGCCACTACCCATGAGCTTGCTGAGAACCAGGCTCGGGCAAATTTTAACAAGGACAAGGCGTTTCGACTGTGGTTAACCGGCCACGGTAGGATCTATATACCCGTTGGTGACAAGTACCAGCCTGATCCCTTTCTTGCACATATTCTGGATCGAGATATCACTACGCCGTCAGGCATTAAGTTATCAATGGTTAATCCGGCATGGATAGTACGCGACCTTGACCATCAATATCAGGAACTCTTTGGCGTGGCGGGGCGGGTCACCAGTCTCGACCCCCTGCGAGCCGCGAATAGTCCAGATAGCTGGGAAAAAGCTGCGCTAATTCAACTTGAGCAGGGTGTTAAGGAAATCTTTGAATATTCAAATATAAATGGTGAACCCTATTTACGCCTGATCCAGGCGCTGCCAATTACACCGGGTTGCCTGCTGTGTCACCCAAAACTGGCTCAGAAGACCAATGGCGTTAGTGGTGGCGTCACTATTGCAGTACCAATGAAGGAGCTGCTTACTCGCCAGGACAGGGGAAATAATAAAGATCTAAAGCTGTTTTTCATGGTCTGGGTAATTGGCACTCTAGGCCTGATGATGTCCTTTTTCTACCTCAGAGCACACGCCAGGGGCAGAGAAAAAGCCATACGTTCACTAACGGCCAGTCAGTCACGGAATAAAGCCATCATGGATTCTGCCCTGGACAGTATTATCTGTATTGATGCAAACAGTATCGTTACTGAAGTAAATCCTGCAACAGAGAAGACCTTCGGCTATAAAATGAGTGCAATGATCGGGCATGATCTCGCCAACCTTATTATTCCTCCTGAGCTGAGGGATAAACATCACGCTGGTATGCAACGCTTATTGACCACAGGTAAAACCACGATACTTAATACACGCATTGAAACTATGGCTCAACATGCGGCTGGCTATCAGTTCCCGGTCGAACTTACTATTACCAGGATTGATGATGAGGAGACATTCTTTACAGCCTACCTGCGTGATTTAACGGAGGCTCATGAACTTAAAAAAGAACTGACTTTTCAGGCGCGGCATGATGCCCTGACCGGTTTAATGAATCGGCGCGCATTCGAGGAGTATGTTAAGCAGGTTTTCAACGAAGGTGATGAGGGCCTGGAGCATTGTCTACTTTACCTTGATCTTGATCAGTTTAAAGTTGTCAATGATAGCTGCGGCCATGTTGCTGGTGATGAGTTGCTGATGCAGATTAGCCAGGTGCTGAAAAAGACCAAGCGCGTCAATGATACCCTGACACGGCTCGGTGGTGATGAATTTGGACTATTCCTGGAGGGCTGCCCCTTAGATAAAGCCAGGGAGATTGCAACTGGCCTGATTGAAGCAATCCAGCAACATCATTTCTACTGGGAAGACAAAGTATTTACTATAGGTGTCAGTATCGGGCTGGTTGCTGTACAGGGACGTTTCATCGATTTTTCAGAATTGTTATCTGCTGCGGATGTTGCGTGCTACAGGGCTAAAGAAGAAGGCAGAAACAGGTTCCACATTTTCAGGCATGACGATGCAGAAATGTCCAGACGCCGTGGTGAGATGGCCTGGGTTTCTCGAATTCAGGAAGCTCTGGATGAAGACCGGATGATCTTATATAAACAGGTCATACAGCCCATTACTGATATCGGAGATTCAAATAAAAAGCATTGTGAAATTCTTTTGAGAATGAGGGATGCTGATGGCGACATAATACTGCCAGGCCAGTTTATACCGGCGGCAGAACGTTTCAACCTGATGCTGTCAGTGGATAAATGGGTGGTGGACAAGACCTTCAGCTGGTTATCCAGGCAGGGTAAAATAATTAATCAGATTAACTTTTGCAGTATCAATCTATCTGCTTTTTCAATTACTGATAGCAATTTCGCTGCCTATATAAATGAGAAGCTTCAAGACTATGGTTTACCGGCTAAGATTATCTGTTTTGAAATCACGGAAACTGTTGCAATTAGTAATCTTGTAAAAGCTACCCGGTTTCTCGATGAATTACACAAGTTGGGTTTTCAGTTTGCGCTAGATGATTTTGGCAGTGGTGTCTCATCATTTGCTTATCTGAAAAATTTGCCAGTTGATTTTCTCAAGATAGACGGTGAGTTTGTCAGAGATATCGCTATAAATCCCATAAATCTGGCGATGGTGAAGTCCATCAATGAGATTGGACATGTAATGGGTAAGAAAACTATTGCTGAACACGTTGAAGATCAACAGACTGTAGAGCTACTGAAAGAGATCGGTGTAGATTATGTTCAGGGCTTTATTTTCTCGCGACCTGAGCCATTAGAATGAAATGTATTGAGAGACTAAATTAAATATGGATAACCTACTTCGTTCTTTACGCTTTGTAATGATGCTTGCTTTCCTGCTAAGCAGTTTCCCTGGCATGACAGCGAATCAGCTGGATTTAGCATCGTACAGCATTGCCTATGATGCCAAACGTGATCCCTATGTAGACATTAAGGCTGCATTGAAACTTGCTAGCGAGACAAATCGCAAAGTCCTGATCGAAGTAGGAGGTGACTGGTGCAGCTGGTGTCATATACTGGACCGTTTTCTAAAAAGTCATCCCTCTGTGGCATTGCGCCTGCATAAAACTTTTGTAGTGCTCAAGGTGAATGTCAGTGATGCCAATGATAATGCTAAGTTTATGGCAACATTGCCACCAACCAGGGGTTATCCCCATATGTATATAGCCAATTCGGGCGGCAAGGTTTTGCATTCTCAGAATACAGCCCAATTTATTGTGGATAAAAAATATTCAGAGCAACAATTTATGATTTTTCTCGACTACTGGCAGAGCTTGAGTGGCTAGTCATGTGAATATCGGCAGACGTGAGTTTATGACTCGTCTGGGTTTATTAGGGTCTATAGCCTTAAGCTATCCCCGTGTTGCCCTGGCTGAACGACGACAAGCCAGCAACAGTCAATTGTTGCCGAGTTGGGTTGAAGAGCCTGAGTGGAAGACGATTGCCCAGGTACAGGAGGTTTTGTTTCCCGCAGGTGAAAATATTCCAGGTGCAGGCGATATTGGCGCTGATATTTATTTGCATAAAGCAATTGAAAACCCGAATGCTGATGGTGATGACAGGGAGTTTATCTTTCGAGGAATCGGCTGGTTAGATGAATTGACTCAGCAACGTTATAAGAAAAATTTCATACAGCTAACATCAACACAGCAGGAAAAAATTATCGCAGAAACAGTACAGACACGCGCCGGGCGTAACTGGGTTTCACTGTTGTTGACCTACATCCTTGAGGCATTGCTCACTGAACCGGTTTATGGGGGTAATCCAGATGGTATTGGCTGGTTATGGCTGGAACATCAAGCGGGGTTTCCGACCCCGGCAGCAGATAAAACCTGGGACCAACTTTTGCAAAGGCGCTCATGAATGAAGAATATGATGTTTGTATTATAGGCAGTGGTGCAGGAGGTGGTCCGGTAGCACTGACGCTGGCAAAGGCAGGCTATTCTGTCCTTGTCCTCGAGAAAGGGCCCTGGTTTACCGAAAAAGATTTCTATAAGGATGAGCTCGCCTGCTGCCGCCGCAGTGTTTATACGCCAAAGCTTTCTGAAGAACAGCATGTCATTGAGGATACCGATAGTGACGGGCGCTGGGTTGGAGAAACGACTTCTGATTCCGGCTGGGACTTCTGGAATGGTAATCTTGTCGGGGGTTCATCTAACCTGATGAGTGGTTTTTTCTACCGCCTTAAAGTAGAAGACTTTCGTCTGTTGTCTGAGTTTGGCCCAATCATGGGAGCGAATGTCGTCGACTGGCCCATCAGTTATGAGGATCTTGAACCTTACTATACCCTGGTAGAAACAGAAGTGGGTGTTTCGGGTCGATTCACCGATCATCCCTACGCAGAACCCCGTTCAAGTAAAGATTTCCCTTTTCCACCAACATCAGAGCATCCGATAGCCGGGCAGTTTGACAAAGCCTGTCAAAGCCTGAGTTTACACTCGCTGCCAACACCCAGAGCGATATTGTCCCGCAATAAAGGTAGCCGTCGTAGCTGCGAGTATTCAGGCTTCTGTGGCAGTTATGGCTGTTCATCTGGCGCCAAGGGAAGTTCGAGAGCAGCATTACTCGATCAGGCGGTCGCCACTAAAAATTGTGAAATAAAGCCCTTATGCAATGTGTATAAATTAACCAGTGACGTCAGTGGCAAGGTGGTTTCAGCAGAATACACTGATGCCAATGGAGAGAAGAAAAGCACCAGCGCAAGGCTCTTTGTCGTCGCTTGCCAGGCTATAGAAAGTAGTCGTTTATTATTGTCCTCTAGCGGCCCGAAACACCCCAATGGTCTGGCAAATAATAATGGCCAGGTAGGCAAGAACCTGCTGTTCTCTGCTGGTGGTGCAGGATCCGGTGATTTTGATTACAGCGATATGGATAGTCAGATGGCAGAGGCCATGAAGACACGTGGGCCTTTTGTAAACCGCGGCCTGCAGGACTGGTATTTTATTGACGATCCGTTGCTGGGTGGTCGGGCAAAAGGAGGCACGGTTGATTTCCTGTTGCGACATCCAAATGCGATGAGTAAGGCAATGGGTGCAAAATGGGATAACGATGACGAACTGCTCTGGGGCACGGCCTTGCAAAAAAATCTCAAATCAATTTTCACCGAAAATCAGACCCTGCGATATGAAATCTTTTGCGACTGGTTGCCCACTGATAACTGTTTCGTCAGTCTCGATGATACGGTTAAAGACAAGTGGGGTTCGCCAGTTGCCAAAGTGCGCATCGGTTATCACCGGCAGGATCTCAAGATTGGACGCTATATCAATGAGCATGCTATGAAGGTGCTTTCAAAGATGGGAGCAAAAAATATTCGCTCGAGCATCAGTGGGGCACCACCGGCAAACCTGGTGGCAGGGGGATGTCGTTTTGGGCATGACCCAGAGACATCAGTTCTCAATGCCGATTGTCGCGCACACGATGTAGAAAATCTCTATGTCACTGATGGTAGCTTTATGCCAACTGGCGGCAGTGTACCTTACACCTGGACAATTTATGCCAATGCTTTTCGTGTAGCCGAGCGGATAAAAGAGGCACTTGGCTAGTGTGGTGTAACAAATCAAATAATCTGTCGATTATTTTCTCTTAATCTAATTTTCGTTCTTTATTTAACAGGTCCACACGCGGATATATACGTACCATTCTGACGGAGGCTCCTTTTGTTTGCACCACCTCGACAGGATAATTTTCGATCAGCATTGTTGTTCCAGTCTGAGGGATGTCTTCCAGTTGCTCAAGGATCAGGCCATTTAGGGTTTTAGGACCATCCACCGGTAATTGCCAGCCCATGTTCCTGTTCAAGTCACGAATAGATGCCATACCGTTGACCATGTAGGAATCATCACTTTGTTTATGCACATCCTGCAGGTCGCCCGGAACCTGTGTATTAAACTCACCAATTATCTCTTCAAGAATTTCATCCATGGTGATCATGCCCTGCAGATCACCGTACTCATCAACGGCTAGTCCCAGGCGACG
This sequence comes from Gammaproteobacteria bacterium, assembly GCA_030636465.1. Taxonomy (GTDB): domain Bacteria; phylum Pseudomonadota; class Gammaproteobacteria; order BMS3Bbin11; family BMS3Bbin11; genus BMS3Bbin11. The sequence continues at coordinate 3,701 of DAOVWW010000011.1, read as the reverse complement.
TCTTTCTTTTTGCATAATCAGCAGTTGCTGCATGACTGGGGTGTCTTCCGGTACAAAGTAGGCGGGGCGGAGAAGTTTTATCAGTTTTTCTCTATCCAGATCATTCGTCTGAACGGCATGTATGGCACGGCGTAAATGCAGTACACCAACAACATTATCCAGGTTGCCTTTAAATACAGGCAGGCGCGTATGATGGCTGGTGGCGAGTTGCTCAAGTATTTCATCCCATTCATCATCGAGGTCTATGCCTTCGATAGCATTGCGCGGCACCATGATGTCTTCTACGGTGATACGCTCCAGATCCAGTATGCCCATAAGCATGTCATGATGACTTTTTGGAATTAGGCTTTCTGCCTCACTGACCACCGTACGCAGTTCATCTTTGTTTAATGCATCCTGGTTTTGTTGTTGTTTGACATTAAATAGACGCAGAAGCCGATTGGCTAGCAGGTTAATTATCCAGACTACGGGATAGAGTAGCCATAAGAGAACAACCAATACATAGGAGGCAGGAAAAGCGATACCTTCCGGGTGACGCATGGCCAGGGTCTTGGGTGCTACCTCCGCAAATATTAATACCACCAGGGTAAGAATAAAGGTGAAGAGTGCAATCGCAGGCTCGCCATAGAGGCGTAGAGCGGCAATCGTGCTGATCGAAGCAGCCGATAGATTGACCAGGTTATTGCCTAAAAGAATGACGCCGAGCAATCTATCCGGCTGTTTCAGTAGACGGCTGGCAAGCTTTGCGCTGCGATGCCCTTTATCAGCAAGATTCTTAAGCCGGTAGCGGTTAAGCGCCATCATGGCAGTTTCAGAAGAGGAAAAAAAAGCAGAGCAGGCAATGAGTACGGCTAATATTACAAACAGTACCCAGATGGGTAATTCACTCAAGGATGGGGTGTCTCGTTGTGTTTGGGGTGTTTATTCTACAGATTACAGCGCTGTCTGTCATTTAGGAAAGGTGTTATGTTTTTGGTATTAGGTATTAGGTATTACGTAAACCGTAAACCGTAAACCTATAACAACACCCGTTCTATTCCTTTATCACGAATCCTTTCAGCCGACTCCTTCATCCAGTTTTCACCCAACAAACTTGCGGCGAGTTCGACAACAATATAATCAGTAGTCAATCCTGTGCTTTTCTCGTAACGCGCCATGCCCTGCTGGCAGGAAGGGCAGGAGGTCAGTATTTTCAGGTCTTTAGCTTTGCCGGTTTCTCCAGTAAGGCTTTCGATGTTATTGAACAGCTCTTCCTGTTTTCGATATCTGACCTGGGTGGCGATATCGGGACGGGAGATGGCGAAGGTACCTGATTCTCCGCAACAGCGGTCAGACTTTAATACTTCAGCACTGAGTAATTTGCTGGCTACATCTATCGAATCATGGTGCTTCATCGGGTCGTGACAGGGTTCGTGATAGAGGTATTTTTTTCCACTACTTTCCAGTGAAACGCCTTTCTCCATCAGGAATTCATGTATATCCATAGTTTTGCAACCTGGAAAAATTTGCTGCAGCTGGTATTTCAATAACTGATCCAGGCAGGTACCGCAGGAGACGATGATAGTTTTGATATCCAGGTAACTCAGGGTATTTGAAATCCGGTGCATCAGTACCTGGTTATCAGTCGACATCTGGGTGCCGCGTTTGTCATCGCCTCCTGCTGTTTGTGGATAACCGCAGCACAAATAGCTCGGCGGTAAAACGGTACGAACTCCCTGCTCAAACAACATGGCAATCGTTGCCATGCCTATCTGGCTGAACAGGCGTTCAGAGCCACATCCTGGGAAGTAGAAAACAGTTTCACTGTCATCCGTGACTTTCTCAGTGTCCTGTATGATCGGTATGCTATTTGATTGTTCTATATCCAGCAAGACTCGCAGTGTCGGCCCGGGTGTATCGGAGGGCAGAGGTTTTTTAATAAAGTTTACTATCTGACTGCGTATCTCTGGCTGCCCCAGTGACGTTGTCGGGCGTTTGTTTTCAGGCAATAGCCGGAAGTGACGTGCCAGTCTGTTGATCCATCGCTGTCCACCATAACCCGCCTTGATCATGATTAGTCGCAGCCATCTAATCGTACGGGGGTTGCTGACATTGAGGAAGGACATGGCCAGCCAGTTGCCGGCATTAAAACTTTTCTTACCTTTCTCTTTAAGGATGTTTTTGATTAAGGAGGATACTTCGCCAAAATCAATATCTACCGGACAGGGTGCCAGGCAGCGATGACAGATAGTGCAATGGTCAGCGATATCATTGAGTTCGTCGAAATGACGTGTAGAGATACCACGCCGGGTCTGCTCCTCATAAAGGAAGGCTTCAACCAGCAGTCCCGAGGCTAGAACCTTATTACGCGGTGAGTAAAGCAAGTTCGCTGCAGGGATGTGTGTGGTGCAGACCGGTTTGCATTTGCCGCAGCGCAGGCAATCTTTGACCTCGTTATTCAATTTACCCAGCGCACTGGCCTCAAGTATTAGGGCCTCCTGTTCGAGCAACCTAAGCGATGGGGTATAGGCATTTTTCAATCCGCTACCGGCCAGCAGCTTGCCGCGGTTGAAATGCTGATCGGGGTCAATTTTTTCTTTGTAGGCAGTAAACGCCTCAATCACACTTTGATCAAGGTACTGCATTTTGGTCAAGCCAATTCCATGTTCACCGGAGATAACACCACCGAGATCTTTCGCCAGTTGCATTACTTCATCGACGATGCGGTCTGCTTCATGCAGCATCTCATAATCGTTAGAGTGTACGGGGATATTGGTGTGTACATTGCCATCCCCGGCATGCATATGTGTCGCGACAAATAATCGACTGGAGCGAATTGTGGAATGTATGCTGTCCAGCCGGTCTCGCACTGTCTGCATGGCATTGCCGCTGAATATCTCTTTCAGCGGTTTTTCCACTTCCTGTCGATAGGATATGCGCAGACGTCGTGACTGCAGTAAAGAAAAGGCAGAGAGCTTTTTGTCTTTTTCATCCGATAATGCCAGCACCAACCGTGGAAATTCAGCAGCGGCCTTGTCAGGCTCGGCAATGATGGATGCCCAGCAGTGATGAATTGTTTTTAGATGTTCCAGTGCAGCGGCTAGCTTGGCTGAAATAATTGCATGGCTTTCATCGCTATCACCAAATCCGGCGGCATCGATATCTGCTGCGGCGGATGTGCTCAGGTAGTCGGTGACGGCATCAATTATGGCAAGTTTGTTTCGTGTTGACTGAATGATGTTGATGCGCTCAATGCCATTAGTATATTCAGCCAGGCGTGGCAGGGGGATGACCACGTCTTCATTTATTTTAAAGGCATTGGTATGGGCCGCGATCGCAGCTGTACGCGAGCGATCCAGCCAGAAGCTGTGACGGGCTTCGGCGCTGGTGGCAATGAAACCTTCAGCGTCCCGTTCTCTGGCAAGCTCGACGATGCTGGTGGTAATCTGATCGAGTTTTTCTTCATCATCACAGCTGATGTCTATCAGCAAAATCATGCGTGGCAGCTCGGCCCGCGCAGCCTTGGTGGTATACCCTACAGCTTTGACATAACGCTCATCCAGATGCTCAAGACCAGATAGCAAAATACCTGGTTTTTTCTCGGTCAGGTCAATGATGTCGAAAATGGTTGAGACGGATTTTTCCAGATCGTTGCCAAAAAATTCGAGGCAGATCGTGCGTATATTCGCCGGCAGCCGATGTAAGATAAAACGAGCGGAGGT
>DAOVWW010000293.1 GCA_030636465.1 Gammaproteobacteria bacterium | reverse complement strand
TCTATTGGTGATGCAGGAAGGTTAATAGAATACGGTGATGCGGATGTAATGTTTGCCGGTGGAGCAGAAAGCTCAATTACACCTACCGCCATGGCAGGATTTGGCAACGCACGTACGCTAAGTACCCGCAACAATGACCCGCAGGCGGCTTCACGGCCCTGGGATAGAGGACGTGATGGTTTTGTCATGGGCGAAGGTGCTGCAGTGCTGGTGCTTGAAGAACTGGAACATGCACAAAAACGTGGGGCAACAATCTATGCGGAACTGGCAGGTTTTGGCCTAAGTGGCGATGCCTATCACATGACCAGCCCTGTTCCGGATGGCGATGGTGCGGCTCGTTGTATGGCAAATGCTATGCGCAATGCCGGCGTGAACCCTGAGCAGATGGATTATATTAATGCGCATGGCACATCAACGCCTCTCGGGGATGTCGCCGAAACGCAGGCGATGAAGAAAGCAATGGGTGCACATTCCAGTAAAGTCGCCGTCAGTTCCACCAAATCCATGACAGGGCACCTGCTCGGTGCCGCGGGTGCTATTGAAGCTGTCTACGCTATTTTGGCCCTTAAATATCAGGTAGCTCCACCTACTATAAATCTCGATGACCCTGATCCTGATTGTGACCTGGATTACGTACCCGGATCAGCAAGAGACATGAAAATTGATGTTGTCATGTCTAACTCCTTTGGATTTGGCGGTACCAATGGCACGCTGATCATGAAACGCATGGTCTAGCTGCTAATCTGCTGAAAGTGGCAACTCCCTGTCTGCTAAGGCAACTGCACAACTGCCCTGATCTTTTTGATCTGGCAGAATATAAGCCTGAACGCTACCCATTTCTGCTTGAAAACTCAGGTGATACCACAGACCTTGGCAAGTTCGACATCCTTTTCGCCTTTCCTGGGAAGCAATTAATTTCACATGCAGATGGCCGTCTGCAGCTGGGTGAGGAAATGCTTGAAAAACAGCAGTTTCTCGATCAGCTCGATGCCATTTTTCAGCATCACCATGATTATAAAACCTCTTCAGATAATATCGGCTTACCCTTTTGTGGCGGTTGGTTCCTGTACCTGGGATATGAACTGGCAGCTGAAGTAGAGCCTGTACTGAGCGCGTCGATGCACGCCCCCGAATTCTCCCGTGCTACGATGACTGAGATACCAGCAGGTTTAGTCCGTAACAGAAAGACAGGAGAAGATTTTGTCTTTGCTACGGGTGACAATGCAGAAGAACTGCTTGCACTTATAATAAAAGATATAAACCAGCTGATCGACAAAACCACGAACGATACACCGGCTAAAATTACAGCCAATTGCTCAATTGATGAAGCAGACGACGAGTCATATTTGAGCAGCATTAAAAAGATAAAAAACTATATCCGTGATGGAGATGTATTTCAGGTCAATCTCTCAAGATTATGGCAAGCTGACTGTAATAATGCCCTGTCTGTGACCCAGGCCTGGCGTAAACTTCGACAATCCAACCCGGCACCCTTTGCTGCCTGGGTGAAACTGGATAAAGACACTACGCTGCTTTCATCTTCACCTGAGCGTCTGCTGGAACAGCGAAATGGCATGGTCCGTACACGCCCAATTGCCGGCACTTACCCGCGTAGTGTTGACAGCGACACAGATATGAATTTGTCTGCTGAGTTACTCATGCATCCCAAAGAGCGTGCCGAGCATATTATGCTGGTTGATCTTGAACGAAATGATCTTGGAAGAATTTGTCGACCCGGGACAATTGAGGTCAATGAACTAATGGTGCTGGAAAGCTACGCCCATGTGCACCACATCGTATCCGATGTCAGTGGTGAATTAAGGCAAGGGGTTTCACCGGGAGATGTTATCCGTGCTGTTTTCCCCGGTGGTACCATTACGGGCTGCCCCAAGGTTCGTTGCATGGAAATAATTGCCGAACTTGAGACCGAGGCACGTGATGCTTATACCGGGTCGGTGGGTTATCTGTGCCACAATGGTGACATGGATTTGAACATACTTATAAGAACTATTACGCACCACAACAACCGCTATAGTTTCAGAGCGGGTGCTGGAATCGTAGCAGATTCAGATTCAGCAAGAGAGCTGGACGAAACCCGATCCAAGGCTAGGGGTCTATATCGAATTTTTGATTAACTACTGCTGATGAATAAAAAACAACAAATAAAAACGCTGGTGAACGGCGAAGAATCATCGTCTATTGCCGTCACAGATCGCGGCCTGCAATTCGGAGACGGTGTCTTTGAAACAATAAGAATCCATCAGGGCAGGCCAGTCTGGTGGCAACAGCATATCGATAGACTGCTCGATGGCTGTTCTCGTTTGCAGTTTTCCAGATTGCCCGATGTAGATATCCTGCGACAGGAAGTAAATGAATTGCTGACAGGCACTGAGACGGGTTCGTTAAAAATAATCATCACCCGGGGTAATTCCAGCTGCGGTTATGCCGCTGCTGCAGATAGCATTCCTAACAGGGTGATTATATTCACTCCAGGTATAAGACATCAATCCAGAACCGAGCAGGGCATAGTGCTGGGTGTATGTGAACAAACCATATCTGGATCACAACAATTATCCGGTATCAAACATCTGAATAGACTGGAGCAGGTGCTGGCACGTTTAGAATGCCAGGATAACGACTGGGATGAAGGTTTAATGCTGGACGATAAAAGCCGGGTCATAGAGGGCTGCATGAGCAACCTTTTTGTCTGGCAGAAGGATAAATTAATGACCCCCCAGCTAGAACATACGGGTATCAGGGGAATTTGCCGTGAGAGAGTCATCTTGCTGGCAAAAGCTGAAGGACTGGAAGTCGAACAGTGCGAGCTGGATCTTGGCGACCTGCTGCACAGTGACGGGTTGTTTGTCAGCAACAGCCTGATAGGCATCTGGCCTGTGGTGAGCTTTAAATGCCCGCAGATACAGGAACGGCAGTTTGAAATAAATGCCAATACACGATTACTACAAAAATTACTTGAGGATGGCATATGTTTGGCCGGCTGATTATTTTCCTTGTTATAGCGGTGGCTTTATCTGGTTTTCTGGCCAATGAATGGTTGCATGACGCTGAGAAAAAAGTGCTTACCTATGAGCCGAGAAACATCACCGTGGCCAAAGGCACATCCATGCGGGGATTCGCAAATAAACTGGT
>DAOVWW010000214.1 GCA_030636465.1 Gammaproteobacteria bacterium | reverse complement strand
TGCCTCGGGATGATAGCGGAACCAGGCCCGATAATAGGTATCGAGTATGGCGTCAAAGCGCTCTGCTATTTCTTTAGGATCGTGCATAATAATTCGTCGTTTGAGGGTTTACGTTTTAAGTTTTACGCAAAACCTAACACGCAAAACGTGACACTTATGTTTCTAGAATTTCATAATCATGCGTAATTTCTACTGCTTTCGCCAGCATTATTGATGCTGAGCAGTACTTTTCTGCTGATAGTTTGACTGCACGCTCGACGTGTTTCGCGCTTAACCCCCTGCCTGTGACAATGAAATGCACATGGATATGGGTAAAAACAGCCGGCACGGCATCGGCACGTTCTGCCTCTATCACTGCCTTGCAATCAGTAACATCCTGACGAGATTTCTGTAACATCAGCATCACATCGATAGATGAGCAGCCGCCCAGACCCATCAACAATAACTCCATCGGCCGAGAGCCCTTATTTTCACCACCCGCAGCCGGGCTGGCATCCATAATTACTTTGTGGCCACTGTCCGCAATCGCCTCGAAGGCAATACCGCCATTCCAGTCTACTTCTACTTTCATATTTCCCCTTTAAATAACGTTGCCAGTCTCTCACCAGGCTCTTCCGCACGCATGAACGCCTCACCAATCAGAAAGGCACGCACATCATGCTCCAGCATGATCTCCACATCATCTCGCCCATGTATTCCACTCTCGGTAACAACTATTCTATTTTCAGGTATCTCAGCCAGAAGAGCGGTTGTCGTTTGTAGCGAGGTTTCGAAGGTACGCAGGTTTCGATTGTTAATACCTATCAGCGTGGTGTTAAGCTTCAAAGCCCGTGCCAGCTCTTTTGCATCATGCACTTCTACCAGCACCGCCATATCCAGTGAGTGAGCGATATCGGTAAATTCCCTGAGCTGCTGATCATCCAGGGCAGCCACTATCAGTAAGATGCAATCACCACCGATGAGACGGGATTCATAGACCTGGTAGGGGTCTATAATAAATTCCTTGCGCAAGACCGGTAATGAACAGGCCTCTTTTGCCTGCTTCAGATAGGCATCGCTGCCCTGAAAGTATTCTACATCGGTGAGCACCGACAGGCAGACAGCTCCGCCCTTTTCATAGCTACGAGCGATTTGTGCCGGATCGAAATCCTCGCGCATAACACCCTTGCTGGGGGAAGCTTTTTTTATTTCTGCAATGGTTGCCGCTTTACCTGCTTCTACGCGCTCGCGGATAGCCGCAACAAAATCTCGCGTAGGTGCAATGTTTTCGAGTTCAGACTTGATCTGTTGCAAAGAGATTTTCTGTTTCCTCTCAGCGACCTCCTGTGCCTTGGTATCGAGTATTCTGACTAATATATCTGCGATCTTGCTCATCGAGTAGCCCTAAAACTGATTAGTCATGCTGACGAGTTGCTGTAAACGATCTGCGGCGGCGCCGGACTCCAGCACTTCCAGTGCCAGCTTGACGCCCGAGCCGAGCTCATCAGTTAACCCACAGGCATAGATAGCTGCCCCGGCATTCAGGGCAACAATATCACGTGCAGCACCATCGACATTGGCTAGTACGTCATTGACCATCTGCAGACTGCTGTCGATGTCATTTACTTTTATTTTTTCAATTGGCTGTGTGCTCATACCGAACTGCTCCGGTGTCAGCGTGTAAGTGCTAATCGCCGAGTCTTTCAGTTCAGCACCATAGGTGGGTGCAGACATACTGATCTCATCCATACCATCTTCGCCGTGCACCACCAGCACATGACGGCTACCTAATTTTGACAGTACTTCTGCCAGAGGCTCAAGCAAGTCTTTTGCGAATACACCCAGCACCTGGTTTGGTGCACCGGCAGGATTAGTTAACGGCCCGAGTACATTAAAGATGGTTCTTACACCCATCTCTTTGCGTGGACCGATAGCATGTTTCATTGCACTGTGATGCAAAGGAGCGAACATGAATCCTACACCAATTTCATTGACGCATTCCGCCACCTGTTCGGGTGTTAGATCCAGCCTGACTCCCGCTGCTTCCAGCACATCGGCACTGCCGCTATTACTGGAGATTGAACGATTGCCGTGCTTGGCCACCCTGCCGCCAGCAGCAGCTACAACAAGGGCGGAAGTTGTGGACACATTAAATGTGCCACTGGAATCACCACCGGTACCACAGGTATCAACCAGGTGATCAGGTGTCACGTTCACATGTGCCGCCAGCTCACGCATCACTTCTGCTGCCGCGGCAATCTCTTCTACGGTCTCGCCCTTGCAACGCAAGCCAATCAGGAACCCGCCTACCTGCGCTGGTGTCGCCTCGCCCGTCATGATCAACTGCATGACATGAGACATCTCACTCGCGGTCAGATTCTTGCCCGATATCACATATTGAATAGCGGTTTGCATGTCCATGGGTAAACCCCTTTGTATTAGGTTTTACGTATTAGGTTTTACGTAAATCGTAAACCCTAATACGTAAAACATCGATTTATCTTTCTTTCAGAAAATTGGCCAGCAACTCATGCCCCTGGTCGGTCAGGATAGACTCTGGATGAAATTGTACACCCTCTACATCCAGTGTCCTGTGTCGCACCCCCATGATCTCATCATCATCGGTCCAGGCCGTTACTTCCAGGCATTCAGGAAGGGTCTCACGATCTATTACCAGTGAATGATAACGGGTTGCCTGTAAAGGGTTATCCAGGCCTTTGAACACACCTGCACCTTTATGATGAATCATCGATGTCTTGCCGTGCATCAGTGTTTTTGCGCGGATAATCTTACCGCCAAACGCCTGGCCGATACTCTGATGACCAAGGCAGACACCCAGGATCGGTACGCGTCCGCTGAATTGCTTGATCACCTCAATTGAAACGCCTGCTTCATTTGGTGTACACGGCCCTGGAGAAATGACTATCCTATCCGGCTTCATGGCCTCAATTTTATCCAGGCTAATTTTGTCATTCCTGTGTATATGGACATCGGCACCCAGTTCACCAAAGTACTGCACCAGGTTATAGGTGAAGGAATCATAATTATCGATCATCAGTAACATCTCATCACCTCCTTAGCTCAATTGCCTGAAACCGCCAGCAGCCATGGCCACAGCACGGAATGTTGCCCGGCCCTTATTCAGGGTCTCTTCCCATTCCATCTCGGGCTGAGAGTCTGCAACGATGCCAGCACCCACCTGTATATTCAACAAACCATCTTTGATTACCGAGGTGCGGATGGCAATGGCTGTATCCATATTGCCATTCCAGCCCAGATAACCCACTGCGCCAGAGTATATGCCGCGTTTGACTGGTTCTAGCTCATCAATGATTTCCATTGCCCTGATTTTCGGTGCGCCGCTGACGGTCCCTGCCGGGAAGGTCGCCTTCAGCACATCTATGGCATCAAATTCTTCACGTACATCACAGACCACATTTGAGACGATATGCATGACATGAGAATAACGCTCTACCAGCATGCGTTCGGTTAGCTCCACACTGCCAATTTTTGCCACACGCCCGAGATCGTTGCGCCCGAGGTCGACCAGCATCAGGTGCTCTGCCAGCTCCTTGGGGTCGGCCATCAGGTCCTGTTCCAGCGCATCATCTTCGGATTCATTTGCACCTCGTGGCCGCGTACCAGCAATTGGGCGAACTGTCGCTTTACCTTCCTCTGTCTGCACCAGAATCTCTGGTGACGAACCCACTACCTGGAAATCACCGAGGTTCATGTAGTACATATAGGGTGAAGGATTCAGCGTGCGCAGAGCACGATACAGGTCCAGAGGTTCAGCTTCATCAGGCATCGTCATGCGCTGCGAAAGTACCACCTGCATGATATCCCCCTCACGTATGTATTCACGTGCCCGCTCAACCGCTTCCATATAGCCCTGCTTGCTAAAACCGGAATGAAAATCTTCTTCACTGAC
>DAOVWW010000119.1 GCA_030636465.1 Gammaproteobacteria bacterium | reverse complement strand
GTATTAGGTATTAGGTATTAGGTATTAGGTATTAGGTATTAGGTATTAGGTATTAGGTATTAGGTATTAGGTCATTATGCCTGCTGTTCTTGCTGCACCATCTCTTTGGTAAAAACAGTTACCTGGTTTCGGCCTGAGGCTTTCGATTGATACATGGCCTGGTCGGCCTGATTTAACAGGGTATTGATATCCAGGCTTTTACCGGATTGCCAGCTCGCCACACCAATACTGATGGTTACCGAAATGGTTTTACCTTTATCAGAAACCGTATATTCTGAGACCAGTTTGCGCAGCCGGTCAGCTATAACAGTTGCTTCATCAATACCTGTTTCCGGCAGCAGGACGGTAAATTCTTCACCACCAAACCTGGCGAATACATCTTCACCCCTGAGCATCTCCCTGCACACTGTAGATATGCCAATAAGCACCTCGTCACCATGGTGATGGCCATAGGTGTCATTCACAGCTTTGAACTTATCGACATCGAACAATAACAATGACAAGGGTGATTGTTTACGCACTGCCCGTTTAACTTCTTTCTGGGCCACATCAAAGAAAAAACGCCGGTTATAAGCTTTGGTAAGATGATCAGTTGTCGCCATGACATCGAGATCTTTTACCAGCTGCACGCGCTCGGTGACATCACGCCAGATACCTATACAGCGAATAACCTTCCCATTGTCATCTTTTATCGGCGCCCCCCAGGCTTCAAGAAAATAGACGGAGCCATCTGTGTGGCAGACGTGTAAATCCAATTTTCGGGTAGCACCATTCATTATTTCTTCCAGCACTTTGCCATAGGCCAGACGATCATCTTTACGAATAATTTCCAGAGCTTTCCTGGGGCGGTCGTATAACTCTTCCGGGTCGCGCCCGGTATATTTTGTATAGGCTGGGCTAACATACTGAATCCTTCTATCAGGCGACCAGATCCATATTATATCGGCACTATTCTCTGCGACCTGGCGGAACCTCTCCTCACTTTCTTTTACTGTCCTTTCAGCAAGCCACAGGTCAAAGCGTCTGTTGTGCGCAAATATGGCCAATAGAATTGTGGTAGCAGGGAAAACAACGCCCGACATGGCCTCCCGGGTGAATGGGAAATAAGGCGGGTCTTGCAGCATAACCATATTAACAAGCACACCAAAGATACAAACAAAGGTGACAGCAATATGGTAACGGAGTTTCCAGGGGAACAGGCTGGCGGAAACAAAGGTGACCAGTATGGCAACCAGCGGCATCATAAATGTTGCCCCAATGATGCTTGACTGATAGGAAATATTTGCCACCAGGCTGATACAAACAACGACCATGCTCAGATCAAGATACTTTTTACCATTTTTGGTCGTTGTTATCAGATAAGCCCCAATCAACACCGAGATTGAGATCATCTTAGCTGTAAACAGGTTCCAAAATTGGTCAGGACTGCCAAACCAGTCTTCGAACATGAAAACAACCTGGGATGCGACAGCAAAGATAGTAATCATTCGCAGCATAGGCAAGACGGAATCCCTTGCATATTGCCAGTAGTGCTCTTCTTCCTGCCTTTCTGTTCTTGTTTTCATTTTTTTCCATACCCAGGGTCACGCAAAAGTGTAGCATGACAGCCCATAGGCTAATCAATCACAATAATCATACGTATCGCCAGAATAAGCAAAAACACAGCAAATATCCGTTTCAGCCTGGCATGAGGGATACTATGTGCAAATTTTGCACCTAATGGAGCAGAGAGAACACTGGCGGTAACAATGCAGACAAATGCAGGTATGTTGATGTAACCGATGCTTAAATCTGGCAACCCAGTCTTACCCAAACCTGCGATAACAAAACCTGTGGTTCCCGCGAGGGCAATGGGCAGACCTATTGCCGCCGAAGTCGCAACCGCCTTACGGGCCTCGACATTACACCAGATCAGGAATGGAACACTCATCGTACCGCCGCCGATACCCATGATTGCGGATACCCCTCCGATCAAACTGCCAACAACTGACATACCCACTAATCCAGGTAATGAACGCTGTGCGTGAGGCGCTCTCCCTATAAGCATCTGTGTCGCCACCAGTAATAAGAATGCGGAAAAACCAAGACGTAATACCGAGCCGGGCAACATTCCAGCAATCAATGCGCCAGCCAGGCCACCCAGCAAGATTGCCGGCGTTATTCTGATCACCACCAGCCAGAGTATAGCCTGACGTTTCTGATGGGCGAGGATTGACGAAATTGAGGTCGGTATTATTGTTGCTAGCGACGTACCGATTGCCACATGTATTGCAACAGCGGTATCGACCTGCCCCGAACTTAGGAATAGTGTGAACAGAACAGGTACAATAATTAGTCCGCCGCCTATGCCGAGCAAGCCGGCCAACATACCCGCTACCGCACCGAGAGATAAAAGCAGGCTTACTTGTACAATGATATCCAGTGTCATGCTCCATAAACTAACAAAACCTTTAGCAGCTCAAGCCTCCTTGAGCGCCCTCATTCAATATTCAGGTATCTTATTTTTCTGTATACAGTGGATGATAATCACCCCCGTTTCAGCAAGCACTGAAGTTGGTAGTACGCAAAGTAATATAAAAGAATATGGCTACGAAGTCGTCAATGTTTATCCTCACGACCTGGAAGCTTTTACCCAGGGATTAATATTTAAAGATGGCTACCTGTACGAAAGCACAGGTCTATTCGGCAAATCCAGCCTGAGGAAAGTCGAATTGAAAACTGGAGTAGTTTTGCAAAAGAAGTCTATAGACAGAAAATATTTCAGCGAGGGACTGGCGGCAAATAAAAACCAGCTTATACAACTAACCTGGAAAGCCAGCAAGGGCTTTATTTTCAGTGCTGATTTTTTTGATCTCAAAGGCTCATTTGATTATAGCGGTGAGGGTTGGGGGCTTACTTATTTCGATAAGCAATTCATTATGAGTGATGGCAGCTCGTATTTGCGCTTTTTAGATGAACATACTATGCAGGAAAACAATCAGCTACAAGTATTAAGAGATGGTCAACCTGTAGTCAATATCAACGAACTGGAAATGGTCAGGGGAAACATCTACGCTAACATCTGGCTTACCGATAGTATAATTATTATTTCACCTCAAAGCGGTCAGGTTATTGGCCAGATCGATCTTACCGGGCTATTGAAAAAACAAACGCATGATCCCAGAAGAAATGTACTTAATGGCATTGCCTATGATGATGAAGGTGACAGACTTTTTGTTACCGGGAAATTCTGGCCAAAATTATTTGAAATCAAACTGATTCCTCGCTAATTACCCCGCCTGGCGAACCAGATAATATGCCGCGCGCCTTTCTTTCCACGTGCACGAATACGCACTTCATCCACCTCAAACCCTACCTTCCGCAGCCGTTGTGTAAAACTGTTGTCAGGTCCTGCCGACCACACAGCTAGCACCCCCTGAGGGCGAAGAGACATATATGCCTGGTTCAATCCGTCGATGCTATAGAGGCGATCGTTTTCTTTGCGGGTTAGACCTTCGGGACCATTATCAACATCCAGCAGGATCGCATCGTAAGCCTGCTGCGTATCTTTTAAAACGAGTGCGACATCTTGCTCGATTACCGTCACCCGTGGGTCCTTGAGTGGATAAGCAGCATGTTCACCCAGTGGCCCTTTGTTCCACTTCACTACTGCTGGCACTAATTCTGCCACCACTATCTGTGCCTGTTTGCCTAGATGCTGTAATGCAGCAGCAAGGGTAAAACCCATACCCAGCCCCCCTATCAGCAATCGTGGCGCCAGATTACCTACCAGCCTGGCACAGCTAAGCTCAGCCAGTGCATCTTCAGAACCATGTACGCGGCTATTCATCAGCTCGCCATGGCCTTTGATTCTTATCGAGAATTCATCACCACGCTGGTGCAAAGACAATTCGCCACCATCACCAGGCACTTGTACCTTATCGAGTAAAACCCAGGGGGTCATAGACGCCTATAAAGACTATTCAGCCGGAATAGCAAAAAAGATGATGTACAGCAGAATAATGGCGACGACCATAAAGAATAATCGTCTCCATTTAGTCATTTTCGCTTCAGGCGAACAGTCTCTGTAGCAGAAATTCAATGCCAACAAGGCCTGCAGAAAATAGTAGAAGGCAAATGCACGGGAAGCGAGGGTAATGATTTCAATCAGATCAACAGCCCAGACCAGCAAGATGGCACAGATAGATATCCCCAGGTAGCTGACACGTGTAGACAGTCTCTTGCCACTGTTCTCACTTAACAACCCCCCCCCACCACCAGTATCGGCAACGGCAGCACTAAACTGGCTCATCAACGCAGCGCCTATCAGCATAAAGGGCAGAATAACAGCTGCAAGCCCGGTAACATCGACAATCTTCGCCATCTGTATATGCTGTAAATCAAGGTGCTGAACCACGGGCAGAAAAAGAATAACGGCGACAACATATAGAATCCCAGAAATGATCTGGGCCTTCTTCATTGTCGCTATACGCATTTCAGGGCTGTATTTTTCTCCCAGAAAACGCGATGTTTCAAAACCCTGAACGACCAGCAAGGCTCCTGCAAGGATGCGTATCTGGGTACTGACATCACGCTGCGGGTAATCGAAATGCAAGCTCTGCCCCGATGAATAAAACAGGTAAGAAAAAGCAGCCAGTCCGAGCAATAATGCGACAACAATGGAAAGTTGAACCGTCATCGAGACAGCTTCCAGCTTCTCCAGCCCACCCAGGCCTCGCTTATAGCCCACAAAAGATATAAACAGGATGATAATTGTCGTCAGCCAACGTTCCATGTCCAGGCTTTCGATACCAAGATAACTCAGTAAAAAGGAAGATAACAATGATAAATAGAAAGCCACGGCAACCATGTAGGCCAATACCAATGCAATATCGCCGAGGTATTCAACTTCTTTGGTTCTATTCGATAAAGTGCCATCTTTTATTCGCGGCTCAACATGCCTGATATTAAACCGTATAACGCTGCCAATTGAGTATGCCAACACTACGATACCAATTACCGCAACCGGTGAAAGCCCGCCAACAACACTGGCTAACAACGGTGACATAATTAGGAATCCACTGCCAATAATCGATGACAATGGCGTCAGTGTCGCCTGCCAGGATTCACTTTGCTGCAGCTTCGGCCTACGCAAAAAATACAATGTAAATAATGCAACCAGAATCAATCCGGCATTAAGAATCATACTCGGGGCAGCAAGCAAAGAATCTGGATTCATTTGAGTTTTCTCGAGGTGGTAAGTTTGTTATTTTTTAGCGAGTCAATTCCGTTGTCATAGGATGAGACTCTTTCATAGTCCATTCATGTAAGGAACCATCGTAAATGCTAACATTCTTATTGTCCATCAATTCATGCATAAAGAACCAGACGGATGAACACTCATAAGCACTATTGCAATAAAGAATTGCTGGAGCTGTTGGATCGATATGTAGAGCTTTGAACGCTTTGTCTACTTTATCGACAGGTGAATAGACTGCAATACCCTTTTCAGGGTTGAGATACTTGTAATTAAAACTACGGGACCCAGGAATGTGGCCGTACGCATATACGTAATCTCTTTTATCACGTCCGATGTGGTAACGCAGAGGCCGGGTATCTATTAATGTAATATTCTTTTTCTCTAATGCATTTTCAACATCAGCTGTCGTCGCCAGTATATCCGTACGCT
>DAOVWW010000334.1 GCA_030636465.1 Gammaproteobacteria bacterium | reverse complement strand
TTCTACTAGCTTCAATGAGCAATGGCGCGGCATACGCCTGGCATAGCCATCATACGCTTCAGTTACCCACTGCGGCATACGTTTGCCCACAGCAACGAACAGGATTTGCATTACGACTTAACTTTCTCGGTTTTTTTCGACTATCTGGCGCAGTTCTTCGCCCCACAGTTTATCCAGGTCATAAAATACCCGGGCATCGGCCTGCATGATATGGACGATGGCATCATTGAGATCTACCAGTACCCAGTTTGCCTCTTCCCTTCCTTCAACGCCGAGAGGGCGATGACCATGGTCTTTCATGTAGTCGACGAGGTTATCTGCTATTGCCACGACGTGACGTGACGAGGTGCCTGTCGCCAATATCATAAAGTCGGTCACGTCAGTGAAGCTTCTAACGTCCATCACTTTTATATCCTGGGCCTTGGCTTCATCCAGCCCTGCCAGTGCGGTATCCCGTACCTGTTCCAGTGTCATCGACAATTCAGTATCCTCATTGTTTTTTCCATATCCATTTAATTTACCAATATCAATTCAATTCACTATAAATATCGTTCTGATGAATGTAAGTAATCACTTCATCGTTCAGTAAGCCCGTTACAGGCTGCCCGGTTGATAACCGTAATCGGATATCCGTTGCAGAAATATCAACGCCCTTCAGGCTGACATATAATATTCCACCACATGTGCTGTTGCGTAGGCTGCTTACATCTTCCTGCCGGTAATCATTTGCCCACTCAGGTCTGCCCGGTTTTTCAAATCCAGCACGCTCGATAACGATTATATGAGCCAGTTTAAAAATATCCTGCCAATGATACCATGTAGGCAAATCCGCAAAGGCATCACTTCCCATTATCAGGCATAGGCTGTCATCAGGATACTGATTACGCAATGATTGCAAAGTCAGCACTGTCCATGAAGGCCCTTCGCGTTCCAGCTCTCGTGTATCCAGTACAAAATCAGGGTATTCACGTAATGCCAACGCCAGCATTTCAAGTCTCTGCTGGCTATTTGCCCGTGGAGTAGAACGATGTGGCGGTATCGAAGCTGGAATAATATGTACAATATCCGCCATTAAAGTTTGCTGCAGCTCATGCAATGGCTGCAAATGGCCATAATGCACCGGATCAAAAGTACCACCAAACAGGCAAATCAGGCGTGCCACTTGTATGCTACTTGTGTGCTACTGACGAATATGACCGTCACCCAGAACAATATATTTCTGCGATGTCAGGCCTTCCAGTCCTACTGGCCCGCGAACATGTAATTTATCGGTGCTAATGCCAATTTCAGCACCAAGCCCATATTCAAAGCCATCAGCAAAACGCGTCGATGCATTCACCATCACAGAACTTGAATCGACTTCACGGGTGAACCTGCGTGACTTACTATAGTTTTCAGTTACTATGCTATCGGTATGCTGCGAACCATGCTGATTGATATGCTCAATGGCCTGATCGATGTCGTCGACGATACGAATTGCCAGAATTGGAGCAAGGTATTCTTCATCCCAGTCTGCAGCTGTCGCTGTATTGATATCAGTTAGAATCCCACAGGTTTTCTTACAGCCGCGCATTTCCACGCCGGCCTTGGTGTAATGTTCAGCCAGCACGGGCAACACCTTGCCAGCGATAGATTCAGCCACCAGCAAGGTCTCCATCGCGTTACAAACTCCGTAACGATGGGTTTTTGAATTAACGGCAATAGCGACGGCTTTATCCATATCAGCCTGGTCGTCAATATAAACATGACAGACGCCGTGCAGATGTTTAATGACAGGGATTTTTGAATCACTCATGACGCGCTCAATCAGGCCTTTACCACCACGAGGAATGATGACATCAACATAGTCAGCCATCGTTAACAGCTTACCTACCGCTGCACGGTCAGTAGTATTGACGACCTGGACCAGTGTTTCAGACAGGCCTGCCGCCTGCAAACCCAGACCCATGCATTTAGCCACCGCCAGATTCGAATAAAGTGCTTCCGATCCCCCTCTGAGGATGCAGGCATTACCTGACTTCAGGCACAGCGCTGCCGCATCCGCGGTAACATTAGGACGGGATTCATAAATTATGCCGATCACTCCCAGCGGTACGCGCATGTGACCCACCTGGATGCCGGAGGGGCGATAGCTCATGCCACTGATTTCGCCGACAGGATCAGGCAGTGCCGCCACCTGACGCAGACCTTCAGCCATCCCAGTGATGCGTTCAGCAGTCAATTCCAGCCTGTCAATCAATGCTGCATCCAGCCCTTTGGCTCGACCGGCATCAAGATCCTTTTTGTTTTCTGTCGCAAGTAGGACGGCCTGATCTTCAATGGCAGCAGCCGCCTCAAGCAACGCGGTGTTCTTGGCTCCGCTTTCTGCAGCGGCAGCCTGTCTGCTGGCCTGCCTGGCCTGCACCCCGAGTTGCTCCATGTACTGTTCTACTGTTTGTGAATTCATTTCTTTCTTCTATATTTTAATACATAACCCCGTCATTGCGAGCGTAGCGCGGCAATCTCATTAAGTCCTTTCTAGCACTTAGAGATTGCCGCGTCACTTCGATCCTCGCAATGACGAATAAATCAGAGCTTCCCGAATTAATTAAACTATCTTCAGTCCACATATTTTCATCGAAAGTTTCTCGATATCAAACCATAC
>DAOVWW010000045.1 GCA_030636465.1 Gammaproteobacteria bacterium | reverse complement strand
TGCGTTTTCCTTCGCCTCTCGTGCCTTCTTTCTTAGCTTCGCCTTCGCCACCTGTACCTTCTTTCTTAGCTTTGCCTTCGCCAAATGTACCTTCTTTCGTGCTTTTCTTACCACCGCATTTGCCTTCGCCACATTTACCTTCACCCATTTTTGCTTCAGCAACCATGTATCCGCTTTCCAGAGACGTCATAGCAAAAGGACTGTCAGCAGAAGCAGTACTGATTCCAGCTACCGAACCGATTAATAATGAACCTACGGCTGCAGCAACGGCTTTTTGTTTGATAGGGTTGTTCATATTTCAATTTCCTCTATTGTTTTAGATATAAATATTTTTGTAATACATAGTAATCAGTCATCTTCTGCGATGACATGTTTAAGGCATTTTCTGATGTGTACCTGAAAGGCGCATCATTGTTTCCTTGTATCATTTTGAGGGCAGTGATTTAAAAAAGTTCCCGCATAGGAATAATTTTATTAACATTATACTGTTAACAAACCAATGCTCGGCCTCTGCTGTCCTCATGGACGCCATCATTATTCGAATCAGCTGAGACTCTTGCTCTTCCAACACGGTTAATAATTATTGCCCTGGCGTAATGTACATCATTATCAGGTGGACACAACTTAAAAGTGCCATTATTGCTATGAATAAAACCCTGGGCGTTGTACTGAATGTAATTATCGCTGCGAAAGGCATTCCAGCTTATGAAATATTCTAAACTATCAAACTTCTTTGTGTAGAGTAAGGTGTCGCCATCAACAGGGTCGAGACGCCGGTCATGGTCTTTGTCAGAAAAAATAATCCAGCCATCTGACCAATTGCCGCCGCAACTTAGGGAGTCAGCGCTTTTACACAGGGTGACATCCTGGTTTCTTTTAACGGCTTCTGACCTGGCCACCTGTAAGGCAGTTAACAGGTCGTTTGAAATGGTGACAACCCGGTTATTCATTATTATTCCGGTAAATAAAGGGGCAGAGCTGCCGAGTAATATTGATGTAATCGAAAGTGTAACCAGTAGCTCAGTGAGGGTAAAGGCATACTGCCTTCGTCCCGTGGCCATCTGTATTGTATAGGTATATTTCATTGCATCTTCCTTGATTGTTGGTAAGCACTAACATCCTGTCAGTGTTGTAAAACTACAGCGATACCGGCACTGCAGTCAAGTAAGTTGTTCTGTAAAGAAAGCTTAAAGGGTGACTCTAAATTATTATGGATAGATCAGATTGCATTCAAAATCACTCATATTAAGGCAAGGATCGCACGACCGTTCATTGATATCCTATCATCACGGCACTTGTGCATCCATGCACGTCGTAATAGCTAGCTATTGCGAAGATGCTTAACGCAGAGATGAGTGATTTTGGATGTGAGATGAATATTCATAATAATTTAGAGTCGCCCTTATAGTGCAGGTAAATCGATGTTATTGAGAAAATCAGGCCTACTCTCAGTTTGATCTTTGGCCCAGCTGAGGATCGAATAGTAGCCGCGAATACGGCTTACATAGGAAACGGGCTCATAACCCCTGGCGTAGCCGTAACGAGTTTTTTTATGCCAGTCCGGGCTCGCAAGCAGTGGTAGATGTTTGCGCACATCAATCCAGCTATCAGGATCATCACCGGCTTTTTGAGTGAGGATACGTGCATCTTCCAGATGGCCTATGCCAACGTTGTAAGCAGCGAGTGCTAACCACAGCCGGTCGGGATGCTGGATCCTGTCAGGCAGGCCATCCATCAACATTTTAAGATAACGTGAGCCCCCATCTATACTCTGCTCGGGGGCGCGTCGGTCCTCGATGTTCATCTGTTTTGCTGTCGCATTTGTCAGCATCATGATTCCGCGCACACCCGTTGGAGAAACAGCATCTGCATCCCATAAGGATTCCTGGTAAGCCTGCGCAGCAAGAAGGCGCCAGTCTATGCCGGTATTTTTCTCTGCCAGACGGAACATTTCTTCGTAAACAGGCAGCAAATAATCAATGCTAGCAAGAAATTTCTTGGTGTTGACATAGTTAAACTTTGAACTGGGACCATAATAACGGTCTAAAAGGCGGTCAAGTTCACCACTTTTTTTCATTTCTTTTAAAAATTTATTTGCGGCATTTTGCAAAGATTTATCATTGCTGAGGGTGAACATCCAGGCCAGTTTGTCAGCAGGTGACAGTGAGAAAGCAATGTGCAAATCAGGATAAAACTGACGTACTACCGCAACAATATTTGAGTCAGCGATGGTCAGTTCAAGTTTTTTTTCCCATATCATGAGCAGCAGGTTTTCCGGGGTTTCTTTTGCTGTTTCCTGCCAGCGTATGTCGGGATATTCCTGTTTAAGTTGTCGCAGACGCTCAACATGGCTGCTGCCGGCAGTAACCATGATTTCTCTGTCTACCAGGTTTGCAGCCCGCCGAGGCCTTTTCTTTCCTCCGGAGCGATAGACGACTTGCTGTTTTATAGTCTGGTAAGAATTACTAAACAGGAAGTTTTTCTGTCTTTCTTTTGTAATAGAAAGACCGGCTGCAGCCATATCAACATGAGCGGCTTTAACTTCGGGCATGATTTGATCAAACTGATCAGTAAGTTTGATCTCAAGTTTAACACCCAGTTTGTTAGCAAAAGCACTGGCAAGTTCATATTCAAAACCACCCGGGCCCTGGCTACCCTCAAAGAATGTGGTGGGGCCATTGAAGGTAATTACCTTGAGTACACCCGCGGCCTGTATGCGCTCAAGGTGATTTTTTTCCCAGGTAAATTCAAGAATAAGTACCGGTATGGACAGTAAAACTGCAACGATAATGCCGATAATTCTAATGCGGCGAACACGTTTGTTCTGTTGCTTGGCAGGACTCACAGTTTAGTTAATCAGCCTTTTTTTCTGCGTTCAGTAGGGGAGGTGAATATTTTTCATAGAGTAGAACTTAGCATAAGTACTACTGGCAGGGATATTATTTCATATTAAATTCGATGCAGGAGTAGTGTAAAAGAATCTACTCAATGAAACAGGTATAAAAATGATATCCGGGTATTGAAGCAGGAGGTAAAAAAGTTTCTCTGGGAAATGAAACAGGCCAATAAAAAGGCCATCTTAAAGATGGCCTTAGACGAACTTGAGCGGTTGTTAGCTACAGCCTTTTGGTCGGGGTAAACCAGCAATTTTGTTGGCACATTTGATCAGACCTGTAGGAAACAGGGAGTATATATACTTCTGGTCACTGCGATCTTTACCGTATTTCTTTTTCATTAGCTTAGAAAATGCGCGTGGCTCTGCAACCTTGCCGTTGTCGGTAAAAAATTCGCGAGCTTCGTTGATGATGTCCCAGTGTTCTTCTGTGAGTTCAGGTACTTTTTCAGTAATAGCGATCTGAGCTGCAAGCTCTTCGCTCCATTCTTCCAGGTTGAGTAACCATCCCGCTTCACTGAGTTCGATAACCTGTCCATTGACTTCTGCCTGCATTGATAAATCCTCAAAATTTCAGTATTTACATAATAGTTGACTAATTATATCAAGTATTATCTTTATTTGGTATAGACGAGGTCATAATACCAGTAAGTCCGCTTAAAAGTTGTGGATATTTTAACGTGACATGTAGTTCTTTCAGCATTTTGCTGTTATCCATGCGTCGTGATTCCCGTAGATAGGAAAGCATCCCTTTACTTAGAGTGGCTTCTGCTTCGTCCCACTCGATAGTAGGCGGCTCAGCTAAGCCCAGGTGTCTGGCGACCTGAAAAAAATATTCTGTCATATTGCTGTCACAACCATCGCTGACATTGTAGACCTCTCCATCTCGCCCGTATTTCTCCGCAGCTACGCAAATGTTTGCCAGGTCGTCAGCATGAATACGGTTGGTTTTGGGGGCTAATTCCGGTTTTAGTACCGGGATAGCTTTCCTGATTCTCTGTTCTGGCAACCGGCCCGGCCCATAGATACCGCCGACGCGCAGAATCACGGTCTCCACATTTTGTTCGTGACCAAATCTTTGCAGTTGAGTTTCTGCATCCAGGCGGCGAAATGAACGGTCAGCGCCGGGTTTAGGTGGTGTGTTTTCAGTTACCCATTGTCCGGACTGATCACCATAAACCCCGGAAGTACTTATATATATTATTTTCCTCGGCAAGTTATCTTCGTCGAGGCAGGTAAGGAAGTTTTTCATCCGTGGGTCAGCACGACCAACTGAGGGTGGGGGAGCAAAGTACAGAACCCTGGCTGCGGTAAATGATAACCCGGACAGGCTGTTTTCGTCATCCAGGTCAGCTGCAACAGGAACTACCTTATCATCTACCATCAACTTGATAGAATTTGAGGAACGGGCGAGCCCTGTCACTGTTACTCCATCTGCCAGGTATAGTTTTGCTACACGCCGGCCAATATCACCGTAGCCGATGATGAAAATTCGATTTTGATCAGAATCTGAGGGTAGTGGTTTGTTTTTACTGAGCATCATTAGCTTGTATTTCGAAGTTTTAACGTATTTTATCTTTAAACATAAAACTTTTTTTTATTTAACTGGTTTATATCACAAACAATCGCTAAAATTCATCGAGCATTTTCACTGAGTGGAGATGTTCTCAATGGCGGTGATGGTTGGCCCCTTTAACGACGATACGCTGTGAACCCGGTCAGATCTGGAAGGAAGCAGCCGCAGCAGTAGATTCGGGTGTTAAGGAAAGGCTGTCCTGATCCGCCACCAATATTTTCTTATTAGGGAAGCTCTGATTAATTCATGAACTCGTACCTTACGCCTAAAAAACCCAGTTTTTTCGTTGTAAGCCTTCGCAATAGCCAGCTATTACGTGCGGCTTACGCCTCAAACCTGAATGTTTTAGATCGCAAGCTACTTCCTTCAGAATTAATCAGAGCTTCCTTAGTATTTATACGAATGTAACGGGCCTTTTCAATAGATTAATGAAGCTGCCTTTGCCAGTAAAGACCCATAATGGTTTCTTCTCACTGAGAAATATTCAGGATTACTTTATGTCGTATAAAGATGTCATATAAAGTTCTAGCTCGAAAATGGCGGCCTGGTAATTTCAGTGAAGTTGTTGGCCAGCAGCATATTTTACAGTCACTTTCTCATGCCCTCGACAGTGACCGCCTGCATCATGCCCTGTTATTTACCGGCACCCGCGGTGTTGGCAAAACGACGATTGCAAGAATACTAGCCAAGGCGCTGAACTGTGAAGAAGGAATTAGTTCAAACCCCTGTGGCCAGTGTGCGAGCTGCCTGGCGGTTGACGAAGGCCGCTTTATCGACCTGATTGAGGTTGATGCGGCATCGAAAACCAAGGTTGATGATACCCGGGAACTGCTCGACAACGTTCAGTATCTTCCAACTAGTGGACGTTACAAGGTCTACCTGATTGACGAAGTGCATATGCTTTCTAAACACAGCTTCAATGCCTTGCTGAAAACACTGGAAGAACCACCAGACCATGTAAAATTTCTACTTGCTACCACCGACCCCCAAAAGCTGCCGGTGACTGTTTTGTCACGTTGCCTACAGTTTAATCTGAAACGTCTTGAACCCGATCAGATCAAATCACAGCTTGCGCATATACTGCATGAAGAAAAAATCGAAAGTGATGATGAAGCACTGGACCTGCTCGCCCGTAGTGCCGATGGCAGTATGCGTGACGGGCTTAGTTTACTTGATCAGGCCATTGCTTTTGGAGCCGGCAAGGTTAATAAAGACGACATCAGAAAAATGCTTGGCAGTATTGAACAGCAATATATCCATGCACTGGTTGAAAGCCTGGCAAAAGATGACACAGACCTGTTGTTTAAAGCCATCGATGATGCAGCAGACCGCAGTCCGGACTTCAATATGGTACTTGATGAGTTGCTTGGCAGCTTTTATCAGCTCTCTTTGGCTCAGCAGGCTCCGGCAATAGTTGCACAGCGTAGCCTGGATAAACAATGGCTGGAACAAATCAGTGGAGCCTTCAGTGCGGAAGCCTTACAGTTGTTCTACCAGATATGTTTAACGGGTAAGCGTGATTTACCCCTGGCACCTGATACCCGTACCGGTTTTGAAATGCTGATGTTACGCTTACTCGCATTCAAACCGGATCAGCCCGCTGAACCTGCAGGCACATCTACTAAACAACCAGTAAATAGTCCATCAAGTAATAAAACAGATAGTCGCAGTGGTGCTCAACAGCAGGCGCCAGCCCAGAGAAATTTCAGCAAGCAGGCTCCAGTAATGAGTGCAGAGCCACCGCAGGTTCAAGAGTGTTTTCAGCCTGAAACTCAGTCTGAACCTTATCCCGGGGCGATAGAAAGTAGCGCTCCAATAATTGACGATGGCCCAAATCAGTCTGTTCAGGCTGCAAAAGTCAGTGAGCCATCAGTGCTGATAGATGAAGTAAAAGACAACACGGCTGTTGCATCAAGCACGGATAAAAACTGGTCGGAACTGATTGAGTCGCTGGCTTTGACAGGCATGACCAAACAAATGGCATTACATATGTCACCTGCAGTTTGGAATGACATCCGTCTTGACCTGCTTATGGATGTTGATCAGGGCGCTATTTATTCTGATACACGGGAAAAAGAGCTGATTAAGTCTTTGAAAAATACTCTCGGTGATAATCTGAAAATCAGTATTCGTGTCGATAAACCTGTGGTGGAAACTCCAGCTCAACAGAAAAAACGGTTGCAGAATGAACGGCAACAGGCTGCGGAACTATCCATACGATCCGATAAGACAGTAAACAATATTATCGATTCCTTTGGTGCCAGTGTTTCACCTGCATCTATCAGGCCAGTAAATTAAAGACAGGACAATCTAACCGGCTGGTGAAGCCGGCATTTTCGAAAAATATACGGAGTTTTATTATGAAAGGTGGTTTAGGAAATATCATGAAGCAGGCTCAGGCCATGCAGGAAAAAATGCAGAAGGCACAGGAAGAACTTGCAAGTTTGGAAGTTGAAGGCAGCTCAGGTGGTGGCCTGGTGACTATCACTATGACCTGCAGGCATGATGTTCGCAAAGTCAGTATTGATGATGATTTAATGACCGAAGAAAAGGCCGTGATCGAAGATCTGGTGGCGGCAGCTATCAATGATGCGGTACGCAAGGCTGAATCGACGACACAGGAAAAGATGTCAGGTATGACTGCCGGCATGGGATTGCCAGCTGGTATGAATCTACCTTTCTGATCGACCTGAAACGACTATGTCTACAGCCCACGCCATCGAGAATCTGCGAACAGCACTAGCATGCCTGCCTGGTGTAGGGCCAAAGTCGGCGCAGCGTATGGCCTACTATCTTATTGAACGCGACAGGCAGGGTGCCAGGGCGATTGCTTCAGCCCTGAATCATGCCCTGGATTCTATTCAGCATTGCCGACGCTGTAACAATCTTAGTGAAACAGAACTTTGTACTTTATGTTCTTCGCCTTCGCGCCAGCATAAGCAGCTGTGTATAGTTGAGACGCCTGCGGACCTTGAGGCAATTGAGCAAACAGGCAGTTACAAAGGCGGTTATTTTGTACTGATGGGTACCATCTCGCCGCTGGATGGTATTGGTCCCGATAATCTGGGTATTGATCGTCTGCTGGAAGTATTGGAAGAATTTGAGATCGAGGAGGTGATACTCGCGACTAATCTCACGGTAGAAGGGGAAACTACGGCAGAGTATCTAACCGATTTATTGACAGGTAAAGATGTTATTAAAGACATTAAGCTAACCCGAATTGCCCGTGGCGTGCCTGTAGGCGGTGAGCTGGAGTATATTGACCGCAATACCGTTGCGCGCGCAATTAATGAGCGTCGCAAAGTCTAAGCTATGCATTTGATGAAAAGCTATAAGGGAACGTAATTATGGCTCTGAATTTCACGATAGATATTGATGGAGATCTGCTGACAGTAACAACCAGCGGTTTTGATGAAAATGTCGACGAGGCCATTGCTTACGGACAGTCAGTGATCAAAAGTTGTGTTGAAAATCAGTGCAAATACATACTAGTCAATGAAAGCGAAATGACGGCTGTGTTGGATAAAGTCAGCCAATATGAAATGGTGCGGCATCTGGTCTCACTGGTGCCTTATGATTTATCGATTGCCTTTGTAGTGAATGAAGAAAATCATGAGGATGCTGCTTTTGGAGTGCTGGTAGCAGGAAACCGTGGCATGAATATAAAGGTCTTTATGGATGTTGATGAAGCCAGGGAGTGGTTGCAGCAGCAGTCATAAGTCTCTATGCCCGCTGCCCGCTAGCTAGTCGCTGAATTTATAGAACGACTCATTCAGGTATTTCACTACATCATTTACAGCATCTTCATCCAGACCAACTTTCTGCATTTTATTGCAAACACCGACTTGTCCGATAAGCCCGCCAATATTAGTCACTCGGCGGGCGGCACGTGTATATAACATATCGGGTTTGCCCCCGGTCATTTGTGCATGACAGCTCAGGCAACTGTTGTCATTGTGGAGTTTTTCACCATTAGTCGCATCACCCGGAAGCAAGGCAGCTGCCATCAGGTTTATTGGCAGCATGAATAGCAGAGGTGTTAAGGCTTTTATGTTCATTATTTAATCTCTTGTGTAGATTTATGTAGTCGATTGCAGGTGCTTGATGCGAATCGAAGCCGGTGGGTGGGAATCATAAAATGCCGAGTGTATAGGGTCTGGTGTCAGGGTGTTCGCGTTATCTCGGTACAGCTTTAGCAGGGGACTGCTGAGGTCTTTTGCATCAGCATTTTCTTTTGCAGAGTCATCGGCCTCGAATTCATGCTTCCGCGAG
>DAOVWW010000017.1 GCA_030636465.1 Gammaproteobacteria bacterium | reverse complement strand
TCGAGGCAAAGAACCCAGTCATTACTGGCCAGTTCCACTG
The DNA here is from genome assembly GCA_030636465.1 of Gammaproteobacteria bacterium. Classification (GTDB taxonomy): domain Bacteria; phylum Pseudomonadota; class Gammaproteobacteria; order BMS3Bbin11; family BMS3Bbin11; genus BMS3Bbin11. The sequence goes on along the minus strand of DAOVWW010000017.1, from coordinate 10,931 downwards.
CCTTCTGTTTCTGCGGCCCATAACCGAGCCATTCCTGATACAGGAAGCGTGCATTGAATAAGTCTGCAATATCTTTTGTGCCATCGTCACTTCCTGAGTCGAGAATGATAATCTCATCAATAAATGACAACGAGTTCAGGCAGTCGGCAAGCTGAGCAGCAGCATTGTGTGTAATAATAACCGCCGACAGGGGTGTACTCATATTTGTATACTGTCCTAATAAATAATTAATCTATTCTAAACATATATCGAATGTTAAAGCTTTACTCACTGCTATTGCCACTACTAATTCCAGTAGTCATTCTACATCTGCTAATTCGTGGATTGAAGAATCCTGACTATTTCAAGCGCTGGGGTGAACGTTTTGGCTTTAATGATATACACCCTGATGCCCCTGTGATCTGGGTACATGCCGTTTCTGTAGGCGAGGCACGTGCTGCAGTCCCTCTCATTAATGCATTGTTTGACCGTTATCCTGATACGCCTGTGCTGGTTACTACCATGACCCCGACAGGGTCTACTGAGGTGCTAAGACAATTAGGTGACCGCGTGCTGCATTGTTATGTGCCCTATGACCTGTCGTGGTCTGTCACTCGATTTCTGGATCAGGTAAAGCCCTGCCTGGCTGTTACCCTGGAAACAGAATTGTGGCCAAACCTTTTCTATCACTGCAAGCAACGAAACATACCTATTGTTGTCGCCAATGCACGCATGTCTGAGTCTTCTATGCGCGGCTATTTACGATTTGAAAAACTCACCAGATCAACACTGCAGCAGGTATCCTTAATTGCTGCACAGTCACGTGCAGATGCCAGGAGACTGCGTCGTATGGGCGCACCGAGTGAGATAGTCAGCATTACCGGCAGCATCAAGTTCGAAATAAAACTTCCGGCCAGCCTGCGCGAAGCGGCGGAATCACTGAGGCGGGACTTCGGCAGTATGCGGCCCGTGTGGATCGCTGCCAGCACACATGATGATGAAGAAAAAAAGGTCCTTGTTGCCTTTAGAGAGCTAAGGCGCGATTACCCGGATTTATTGTTGCTTCTTGTTCCGCGGCATCCCGAACGATTTGGAACTGTCGCTAAGATCAGCCGTCGCGATGGCTTTAACACCGTCCTACGAAGTGAACTTCGAGGACCAGTGGCTGAAGAGGTCGAAGTTATCGTCGCCGACAGTATGGGTGAGCTACTAAAACTGTATACCGCCTCAGATGTTGCGTTTGTAGGTGGCTCGCTGGTGCCAGTCGGTGGACACAATGTCCTCGAAGCCTGTGCAGTGGGACTGCCTGTTATTTTTGGCCCTTATATGTTCAACTTCGATGAGATATCTCAGCTCACCTTGTCCAAAAGTGCCGGCCTGCAGGTCGATAGCAACCGTGAGCTGGTAGCGGCTGTGGCGACCTATCTGGATGACGCAAATTTACGCTTTGAAACAGGGGAAAAGGGTAAGAAGTTGGTACAGCAAAATCGCGGTGCGCTGGAGAGAACATCTGAACTGATATTCTCTCTGGCGAAAAACACCTGCAATAGCTCAAAATAAGCGTCTGCAGGCTTTTTAAGTAGAATAACTACAACTAACTAAAAATCAAAAACGTCCTTCTGTTCTGCAGATGCCAGTCGCGGTAACGAAGTTTCAAATAACTCTTCTGTACGGCTGCCAAATTCATCACGGGTGACCAAAGTCGCCGACATGCTCGGGCTTTCGCCCACCACAGCAAAGAATCTGCCGCCCACATTTAGTTTATCAAGTAATTCTCTGGGGATCGTCTGTACTGAGCCGTTCAGCACTATTACATCAAAGCTTCCTTTGTCCTGCCAGCCTTCACTTACGCTTCCAGTTTCTAGCTGTACATTTTTAAGATTCGATCGTATGCCAGACTGAATGAAATCTTCTGTATCCAATGATAAAACATTGCCTGAAAGCTCTGCCAGCAGGGCTGTCATATAAGCACAGCCGGTTCCAATCTCAAGCACACTTTCCCCCTGCTGAACGTCCAGGGCCTGTAACATTCTTGCTTCCATACCAGGAAACAGCATCATACAGCGGCTATCATCAAGAACGATGTTCGTATCAGAATAAGCAAGCTCTCGCCATGCGTCAGGGACAAATTCCTCACGCGGGAATTTATACATCAGATCCACAATTTTAGGGTCTGAAACTTCCCAGGTGCGGACCTGTTGTTTAATCATGTTTTCGCGTGCTTGTTCCTGATTCATAGCTAAATCCATTGTGTGGGGGGAAAAGATTAAAATTTATGGGCGAATTATTCAAGCGAATATATTTAATAGGCACTTAAAATAGATTCGCTGCCAAAAAATAGTTGCTATTGTGTCAGCCTTTTACCCGCCAACTTTTCAACTGCAGCCAAAGAGGTACCTCTTTTTTTCGCAATCTTTTGATATTCAGCTTTTCGTCCGGCATTGATGTTTTTCACCAGGTCTTTAGCCGCTCCGGTGGGTTTTACTACCTTGAGATAACCGCTTGCTGTTTCCTGAACCAGGCCCTGGGTCTTTGCCTGAGCCAAATCAAGTGCTGAGGCAGGCAGCGCAAACAACGACAATACCAGCAGCATTGGAAATACCCAGCGAAAATTTTCTTTGAATTTAATAAGCATTCTCTTTTCCTCTTTATTTAGAATAAACCGCTGTCTGTTGACATCAACTCATCAAGATCTTTATCGACCTTAACGCGTATCTCATGTTCAATTTTGACATTCAGGTTAATTGTAATGGGTTTATCCGGCGCAGCCACTTTAACCGTTGGAGAACAGGCAGCGACTGAAAGCACGAATGCCAGGCCGGTAATTATTTTTATCAGGTTTTGATACATATCTATTCCTCGCATTCGGTACCGTTTATCTCATATGCTTCAGCCGTCTGCTAATGGGTGAGCGGCAGACATGATTACTATACTCTGTGCTGTATGAATATAAGCTGAACAACTATTTTACCGGAATTCATTAACCAGCACCTCAATTACTTGAGCTTGCCTCCATTGAAGTGCCTCTGTACGTTTTTATCGATTTCGTCGCTAAGACCTTCAGCATAGCGCAGCCCTTCTAATAATTTCAGAACATTCTGCTGCAACTTAAGATTGAAATGAACAGGCCTGACCTCATCTACTTTGGGGCTTTTTCCCTTTATAGACAGATTCATATCAAGATCGCCATTTTCCTGGTAATTTACATCAATATTGAGTGAATCATATTTAAGGTCTTCAATAATTCGAAACACAAACTCGGAACCCAATGCAGATTTCTCCATCTCAAGGGTTCCTCCTTCAGGCCGGTAATGAATTTGACCACCCTGCTGCTGGGAAACGATTTTACCCTCGGTGATTTTTAATCCTTTTTCTGTGATGGTAACGGGTACATACCCATCCAGTCGCCCGGTTACACTTAATCCTTCTATCTGTTGCAAATCAGCTATCTCGGATATATCCAGGCCGCTAACCACCAGAGTCAATTCATGCTCCGTATTATTCAAATCAATTTCCAGATCATTACCCAGTACTTTTCCGTCAAGCAAAGATGTGCTAAAAGAATTAATTGTCACTAAAGGTAAATGGCCTTTCGCCGACTTGCTATAGAGAATGCTTGCTTTCGTTGAAGTAATCGGAATACCGACATCGATATCACTAATAGTAAGGTCCGTAAAAGCGGAGGATGTTACATAAGGCAAAACTTCGATTTGATCATTGTAATCAAGACCAGAAAATAAAACCGAGTCATAATATCCACCACCGTCCTTAATATTAAAATTCACTAACAAATTTTCCCTGTCCTGGCCTTTCTGGTTTTTCCACCAGCGATATCTCCCATTGACCGATAAGCTGCCAGTCACCATGTCATAAGGTTCCTTCCAGTTTTTCAGTAAACTGCCAAATAGTGGTAACTCATCATTGGGGCTAATGTCTGAAATAGAATATTTTGCGTGACCCGCCCCGGTTTCCGGGCTGAACTGAAAAGTGGATAATACAGCACTGCTTTGCTTACTGGATTCGCATGACAGATTACCGGAAAACTCGGCTGAGCCGGTTTGTGTATTATCTTTAATGGCCAGGCTCTGAAGTTCTGCATGGCATTGACTTAGAGGGAATATAAAATCCTCATCTTCGACTATCAGGCTTTCTGTATCAGCTCGAATCAACCAGCTACCGTTCTCTGATTCATTACAGGCGCCATCGAGCTTTACAGGCAAGGTAGTAAACTTTAAACCTGCTCTGCTTATTTTCGGCGCCAACAGTAGCAATTTATAGTTGCAACTGAGCGGCTCCTTCATTGAACCTTTCGAGCTAAAAGCAATATCCTTGAGCTTAATTTGAGGAATATCGATTCCATCCCACACAAGATTTTTGAGGCTGATCGTAGCACCACTTTGTGATGGAACCACCATTTTCTCAGTTCCAATTTCAAGTATCTGTGGCAAAACGATAAAGACTTGCTCAATCTCATTGCTACCCTGTTTTATAGATTGCGCCAGTATCGATGATGACTCGTTAAATTCTATTCTGTAAGCATCATCTTGCTTCCCTATTTTCCCCTGAATATTGATAGAACTATTTTTTAGCTGCCAGCTTTCATATTTTACATCCGTTAGTTCTGCCGCTACTGAGAAGACCTTTATTGCCTCATTCGTCGGACTTAAATATGAGACTTCTGCCTGCATCTGCCCGTTCATACTATCAATCCCCGCCAGATCCCATGGGAGCTTAGAAAAATCAATATTAATCTGCCCAGATAAACCATCCAGCCCATCAGCGCGCCGTAAATTAATTGAAAGCGGACTTACCTGATCTTCTGCAGCAGCTTCTGATCGCACTTGCACAAATATCCCTTTGTCATCTGATGCCTCAAGAACCAGCAGGTGGTTTTCATCCTTGCTGTCTATTAAATTAATTTTTGCACTGAGAACATCCTCTTCCTTAGCGATCTCTATCGACGATCTAACAAGTAATTCACCCTTATCATCAAAAACATGGAGATTATTAATACTCAGGGAATTTGCCGGTAGATACTCTTTCCAGGGAGTGCTCAGCATAGCGAGTAACAAAAGTGGATCTGGCAGTACTACAGCGACCTTATCCTTTTTATTTACTCGCTGTTTCAGTTCAGCTTGCCGCAGTACTAATGTATCAACAGACCCTGATAACAGGTCAGAAAGGCGGTACTCTGCCTGCACGTCCCGTAGTTCGATTGAAAAATCATCGTTTGACATGCGCAGGTGTTCGATAGTTGCCGAGCGAAAACCTACATCTCCCACTACAAAACCTATGTCTCTGTAGCCAAGCTGACTCAGCCTGGAATAGGTATAACTTTCAATTATGCGAGGTAGACTAAACCAGAATACCGCCAATATTAGTAAAAAACTTAATACTGTCAGTAATATTTTGGACAATAACCTCATGGTTTCTTTATTCATGGAGGGAGTAAGCTTGTGTTCTCAAAAATCATTTATTGTGACAGGACGACTTTTGCTATAGATTGCGCGCCATGCCAAAGAAAATACCCGTAGAAGATAACAGCCCCTGCATACAGTGTACACGCTCATGGTGCTGTACCTATTTCACCCAGCACATAGAAACGCCTCGTTCCAGAGAAGACTTTGACGTCATCCTGTGGCAGATATCACATGAGCACACCGAAGCCTACAAAGATGAAGACGGCTGGTTTCTTCTAATGACGAACCCCTGCACCCATTTATTACCGAATGGGGACTGCGGCATATACGATGTCAGGCCCAAAATTTGCCGTGATCATGGCAGTGATAATTGTGAAAAAGACGGCCTTGCCGGGGAAGAAGATTTTGAGCTCTATTTCAAAGATTACGACGCCCTGCGCAAATACTGTAAAAAGAAATATAAAAAATGGGATAAGTGGGAAAGAAAGAAGAAATAACCAGAGCTTCCCTAAGGTTTTTTCTTGAAGCTTGAAACTTATTTTTCTCTCTTCAATCTCATGTCCTCAAGCTCTTTTACTTTTGTATTTAAATCAATGAAATCAACAATTTTATCTATCTCTTTCGGGGTTTCTGATAAACATCGTATGATGCCAGCTATTACCCTTGATGGAGTAGCATAGGAATCAGAGTAGTGAAATGCTGAGTCAGATGAACACCGATTCTCAGTTTTCACCACTGCCAATTCAATCATATGCAGGTCTTTATATACAAATTCAGGGTTATCATCAGCAGACACCCCACGGCTTAACAAGGCACCGTGGTCACCAAATATTACTACTATAGAGTTTGGGTCGCTATTGGATATAAGAGATAACAATTTTTTTATAAATTCATTAAGTTTAGCCGCATTTTCAAGATAATATTTTTTATACTCACTTCGATGTTCAACATTATTATGACGAAAATGATTTCTCGTATGCCCAATGGGTTTATAAATATAATGAAATGAAATTTGTGGCCGGGTCTTCCTGCTTAGTTGCAAAATTACGTCTAATACCTGGCTTGGCCAGGCTTTCACTAAGAAAGCGGTCTCCGTCATATTTTTATCAGGATTAAAATCACTTGAAAAACCCCCAAATACCGTACATATACCGAAGAAACGCATTTGATTTACATAGGTTTTTCCTTCATTTAAGCATAGCAGTGTATTTTTAAATTCAGCATCGCTGGATGGCAATGAACTATCTATATAACTGCCTTTTTTACCAAAATAATAATTGAAAAAACCAGTTGAAATCTCATAATCATTGCTTGCAAATATTGAAGTTAATACTGAAGGTTTGCGACCTGCAAAATAACTATAACCCATTATGGCCTCTGCCTGATCAAGCTGCATAATCGAATTCATTGAAGGATTGCTTGGTACTCTTGGAGAATAAGAAATAGGTTTTCTCAATGTGCTCGCTATTAGCGTTTCCTCATAGGGTAGCTCAGAGATGTCTAAGTACTCACTGAGTATTGAAAGTGGGATCATTGAATCAATGCTAATCAAATGAATATTCGGTTTTTCTTTAAATCTAAGCTGTGACCACTGCTGCAAAACCTCATCCGATTTATCAATTTCCTCTTGAGTGTGTCTTTCTTTAAAAATTTTGTACTGAGCATTTGCTATTGGTATCACAATAAAAATAATTCCAGATATAACAACTGCCTTAACACCCGGGATTTTTTTTGAGCGATTTAACAAAATTAATACTACGCCAACCATTAACCCAGGTATAGCTACTGATAAAATGAGATTAATATCTGGAATAGCTTGAACTGTTTTTGAAAAAAGCAGTTTAAGACTGAGAATATTGGCAGTTAAGGCAAGGCCAAGAACAAATAAAAATATTTTTTCTGAGTAAAGAGAAATAAAAAATAATATCAGTACTTCTATTAATATTATGCTGGCTATATATGCAAAAACACTTAGCGACTGGATGAAAGATTCAGCTTCACTGAATAACATTAGGGTCTCAAATGAGGCCATCGCCGAAAAGACAAAAAAGAAGATTAAATATCTATTCCGACTTCTTATATTCATACAAAACTCTTCCAGACATGGATATTTTTTCCTTCTTAACAATAGTGGAGTACCTGCCTAGCGCCGCTGCAAATGACAACTCATTATAGTCAGGGAATATGTCCTCTCGCATTGATAACATTTCTTTTACTGTAGGATCGCTCTTTGGAACAAACTCAATTATCCCGCGATCAGCAATCGATGTTATCCAGTCTATGACCTGATCTAGTGGCATATTTTTTGCGATGGCAAGATGATGTTCAAAAGCCAAAGCTATCACACCATCCGCATTGAACCTTTGCATGAAACTTTCTCTTCCTGCTTTCTGTTGCCTTCCGGTGTGCATTCTCAGGGTCACTAACTACTTGCTCACCTGCCTGCATAACCCTGAACTCAACCACGCATCTCATTCCCTTTTCGTTCTCTTCGCTCTCGGGTGCGCTTTATCAAAAACCTTTGCCAGGTGCTGAAAATCCAGATGGGTGTAGATTTGTGTTGTGGAGATGTTCTGGTGCCCCAGCAGCTCCTGTACTGCGCGTAGGTCTCCACTGGATTCGAGCATGTGACTGGCAAAAGAATGCCGTAACATGTGGGGGTGAACATTGCGGTTGATTCCCTGGCGAATTGCCCATACTTTAAGTCTTTTTTCTATGCTGCGCTGCGCCAGCCTGCTGCCGCGTTTGCTGACAAACAGTGCAACTTCAGCTTCATTTGCCAGCTGCGGCCTAATTGCCATCCACTGCTTTATCGCTAGTCGCGCATAGCGCCCGACGGGTACGATCCGTGTCTTATTACCCTTACCTGTCACTCTTGCCTCGCCCGTCACCAGATCAACATCAGGTAGATCCAGCGAGACCAGTTCTGATAAACGTAAACCTGATGAATAAAACAGCTCCATGATTGCTCGATCGCGGACAGTCAAAGGCTCATCACCCTTCAGGGCAACCAACTGCTGCACCGCATCGATGTCCAGGGTATTGGGTAGTTTACGTGGCCGGCGCGGGGCTTTGAGTAATTCAAATGGATTGCTGGCAACAAATTCTTCTCTGATCAGCCAACGATAGAAACTGCGGCAGCCCGACAGTATCCGCTGAATGCTGCTGCCTGAGAGGCCGTACTGGTGCATGCTGCCCAGCCATTTCCTGCCAAGCAGATTATCGACCTCTGACCAGCTGGTTATTTCCTGCTTATCACAATAACTGCTCAGCCTTTTTAAATCCTGTTGATAGGCTGAAATCGTACGCGGAGAATTTCTTCGTTCGTATCGCAGATAGTCAAAAAAACTGTCGAGCTGTGCCTCAGCGATATCGAGCATGTCCGCTCATCTCAAACTAATCGGGACAATGCCGCATTAAGGCGGCAGAGAACAGTTCGCCAAGACGAGTCAGAATTAGTGTACCCATTGCCGGGTTAAAGCGACTCTTATCTGTCGCACCCAATGCAATAACCCCGACTCTGTGCGGGGCATCCAGGGCTAGTAGCGCACAGGAATTTAAGCTAGCTGCATCGTCTGCAAACAGGGAAACCATGAGTTCATCATCCAGTTCGCTATGGCAGCTGCATGTTTCCGTTCCTATGGTGTCCAGAATGGCTGTGTAAGCCTTGTCACTCAGGTCGGAAGTTTGCAAATCCTCATCCTGGTATTCAGGCTTGATGTGAATACTTACTGCGTCTATATCAAATAGCTGGCGTAAGTCTTCTGAAGCACTCTGCATCAATTCTGGCAGCCCCGAGGTGCTGCTCAGATGCAGGCTGTAACGATGAAGCTTTTCAGTAAGTTCTTCATTAGTGCGGGCATTCTGTATCAGGAAATTCAGACGATCTTCCTGTGAATTATTCTTTTCACGCAAGATTTCTACCTGGCGCTCTATCAACGAAATCATGCCCGTGCCCGTCTTGTGCGGGATTTCCATTTTTTCGAGTAAGGTATCGTATTTTTGTAGAAGATCAGGATGTTCTTCGAGATAGCTGATTACCTCCTGCTCGGATAATTCAACATTTTCGCTCTTGCTGCTGGGCTGTTTACTCATAGTGTCTCCATCTCGTATGAACCCTCGTATACGTATTCTGCCGGACCCGTCATAAAAACAGACTCCTCCGGCCCTGACCATTCAACCTCGAGTGTACCACCTCGTAGCCTTACTTCCACTGGGCTATCGAGTACACCCTGATCTATTCCTACCACGACGGCGGCACAGGCGCCCGTACCACAGGCAAGTGTTTCACCCGCACCGCGCTCCCACACACGTAAGCGTATGGCCTGGCGGTCAAGCACCTGCATATATCCGGCATTAACCCGCTTCGGAAAACGGCGATGATGTTCAATCTCCGGCCCGCTAATTGTTACCGGTGCCTGTTCAGTATCTTCGACAATCTGCACTACATGTGGATTTCCCATAGACACCGCACCAATATTTATCTCGTCATTATCGAGCATCAGCTGATAGCTGGATTCACGTTTATCGGTGATAAATGGAATATTCTCAGGCTGAAAATCCGGCTTGCCCATATCAACACGGATCCTGCCATCATCGAGCAGGCGGGGAATTATTATGCCTGACAGGGTTCCGACACGTATCTCCGTTTTTTCTGTCAGACCACGATCGTAGACAAAGCGTGCAAAACAGCGTGCGCCATTGCCGCATTGTTCAACTTCATTGCCATCCGCATTGAATATTCGGTAACTGAAATCCGTATCCTCAGACTTTGGGGGCTCAACCAGCAGCAGTTGATCAAATCCAATACCAAAATGGCGATCGGCCAACTGCCTGATTTGCTCAGCTGTAGCACTGAATTTATGAATCAGTGCCTCAATAACGATAAAATCGTTACCAAGCCCATGCATTTTTGTGAAAGCGATATTCATTTGATAACTCTACCCTGCCCGGCAATTCCAGGAAAGCCGATATGCGCTATTTTTTAAAAGCTAAACTTAAATAACCATTTCAGAATGCAGGCTATTGTTTTAGCAGAAATTATACGAAAAAAGCTACTTGCGGCATACAATTTGCTTGAGCAGATAGTTGTTGAAACTACTCATTTAGAGGTCTATATATAAAGGCATAGAAGCAAACCGAACACCGTACTAGACATTATATTCGCTTAAACATTCTATCGGAGGCACTATGAAAAACCATCCAGTTCCGGCAATAGGCAAATGGTATCTTGATAACGCAGATAAGCAGCTATTTGAAATCGTTGCTATCGATGATGATGACGAAACTATCGAAATTCAATATTTTGACGGCGCCATTGAAGAACTCGATAATGAATTATGGAATGAGATGGAATTGACCTCAGCAGCGGCTCCGGAAGACTGGTCTGGCCCCTTTGATGATCTCGAGGCCGATGACATGCCAGACCCTGATAACCCTGTACAAAAACACGAGTTCGGGCAGTTTGTAGATCAGATTTAGGTCTTAGGTCTTAGGTCTTAGGTCTTAGGTCTTAGGTCTTAGGTCTTAGGT
>DAOVWW010000046.1 GCA_030636465.1 Gammaproteobacteria bacterium | reverse complement strand
GCCACTGGTTCAGCTATCTCAATAACAACTTCATCAGGTTCTGATTGGTCTTCAGCAGATGAAATTACTTCCAGACCTGGTTCAATATCATCCGGGTCAATTTCCTCAAGCTCGATACCCAGATCATTCTCAACAGGAGATTGCTCAGTATCACCACCGCCAGAATCCTGGATCATTTCAGGCTCTAGTAATACTGCATCTTCTGGTAAGCGCCCGGTCAGGTTTTCCAGTATGGTCAATGACTGATGGAATGTTGTCATTATCTCATCAGTCAGGTATTCAGGATCTTCCGATAAAAGGGTTACCAGGCTGGATACTTCTTCTGCAATTTTTTCAAGCTTTTCGTCTTTATTTCTATTCGCCAGAGAAATGATCGCTGCCATGTCTTTGCGCAAAGTAGCGAGATGCAGCTGATCCTCAGGGTTTCGTAACCAGTCATCGGCTTCATCACGGATATGTTTGACACGTTCAACAGCGGTACTCCGGTCAGATATGTCTGATGGAGCAGTACGCAATAGTTCTTCCATTGCGCGTTCAATAATAAGATCGCTAGTCGGTTGGTCGTGCTGTAGTGAAGCTGCAAAGGACTCTATCGCACTGATCGCCAGGGCTGTAATTTCCACATGTTCGGTGGATGGTTTTACAGCTCCTGTTGCCATGCTGCTAACTTGTTCATTAATCATGATAACAAGTTCAATCGCACGTTCTCTTTCAAGTATTCTGAGCGCACCTTCGATCTGGGATAATTTTTCGGGTATTGGCTTGAGAATTTCATTGAGATGCATATTTAAAGCATACTTCTCAAACTTCTCAACAACCTCTTCAAGGTTGGCTCCAATTTCAGTGGCAACGACCTTGACCAGTTGAGAAAACTCTACGTCTGTTAATGTACCTTCTTCATCGATGTCGATTCCGCCAACACCTGGCTCAGCTTGCGCTTCGGTCTGTTCGCCAGTACGTATCCAGTGCAGGTCAGATATGGCTCTATCTACCTTTTCCTCCCAGTCAGAGGAAGGATCATCCAGTTCATTGCAGGCGTTTTCCAGCATTAATAAGCCTTCTGCCAGTTCTAGAGCGATGTTATTATTTATTACTATGGCACCAGCATCATGCGCCTGTGCAGTATGTGAAAGTTCTTCAACCAGGTTCTGCAGTTTTTTCTTATTAATGACTTCAACTGCACCGCGTGTTTTGTCCAGGCTTTGCAACAGAGGATCTATCGATTTCTCAGATGAGTTTTCAGTGTCAAAATAGTCATTAAGATGACCTTTTGCAATAGCAAGCTCCTCTGATAGAGCTTTCATAATTGGTCTCAGTACATCAGGACTAGTCGCTTCGAATATTTGGGCAGCATCGCTATTTGTTGCAGCGCCTACCTGCTGACCCAGAGAAAAAGCATGCATCAACTCGGTAACTACCGGGCCCCTGCTTGTGCTCATCCCCACCTGGAAAAGCATCTTTTTCAGTAAAGATTCCTGAGGTGATTTCACCAAAGATGACTCACCATCAGTAATAATGCGTTTCAGCTCCTGTTCTAGCCTTGCAAAAAAACGGCGGGTTTCCTTATTGCCACCATCTATTCCACCATCTCTCAATGCCTCTGTCAGGGCAGCAGCGACCCACCATAATTGCGAGGTCACATCAAAGCGAGAAATGTTTTTTAGATGTGTAAAAAGAAGCAGAATAGTGCTCAGGGACTGAGTTTCATTTTTCTGAGTAAACCAGCTTAGCATGGTAGCAAGCAATTGCTTACGTGCCTGCGAAGCCTCAGCATTGAAGTTCTCATCACTTAATCGTGCCGGACGATTACCTGAAACTTCGGGATAAATATCCAGTTCCGGGTTAAACAGGTCGAATTCATCGACTGCTTCAGCACCCCGGACTTCACGCAACTCATTAATAAGGGGAGCAAGAGCAACAATAGAGTCCGGGTAACCAGCATGTAATTGAGATATATAAGTACTAAGACTTAATACACCACGACTCAGTGTCTCCAGGTTATCATTTGTAGGCTTAATATTTTCATCAATCAAGCCCTCACAAATCAGCTCCAGCTCGTTTACGAACCTGGCGGCGCCATCAAGTTCGACAATCTGCAGCGTGCCTGATACCTGATGCAAAAATGCAACGGCCATACGCATCTGGCTGGTGTCATCGGTGGCAGTAGAAAATGCCTCCAGAGAAAGCCTTGCCTGTTTTATAGACTCATCAATCTCATCTTTAACCCAACTGAATGTACTGGGGTCTACTCGACTCATGTCATCACCAGACCTGGATCAGAATTAATGTAAAAATACACAGTATGTACTCGTCGTTTAAGAGTGCGTTTACTCGGATGGCACCCTGAAACCAGCGACTGAAGACTTAAGCTGTCCAGCAAGCACCGACAGCCGGCCTACCGATTCGGCAGTCTCTGTCGTTGTGGTAGAAGCCTGTGTCGTTAGCTCTCTAATGTGTACCATCGTGCCTGATACACCCGTCGCCTCTTCTGACTGTTGTCTGGCGGTGTTGGCCATCGCGGTAATCAGTGTGGACAACTCATCGGATACCGTTTCAATTTCACCCAGTGCACGACCGGCTTCATCCGCGAGTCGTGTATTCTCGACAACCTCTCGGGTTGCATCTTCCATCGAACTCACCGCTTCGTTGGTATCAGACTGAATGTTGTTGACCAGATCGGCAATCTGTTTTGTCGCCTCAGCAGAACGTTCCGCAAGTCGCTGTACTTCATCCGCCACCACCGCGAAACCACGACCGGCTTCGCCGGCCATCGCCGCCTGAATCGATGCATTCAGTGAGAGAATATTTGTTTGCTCGGCAATATCATCAATCAGTCCAACGATCTCACCAATCTGTTGCGAGCTTTCGCCAAGACGCTTAATTCGTTTACCCGTTTCCTGCATCTTGTCACGCATATTATTCATACCCGTGATAGTCAGTGTCACCGCCTCAGAGCCCTGTTTCGCCAGTTCTACCGAGCCGTTTGCAACTTCCGCTGATCCATCAGCACTTTCAGACAATTGCTCCATCGACTGGGCCATACTAACTATAGATTCCGTTGCAGTACCAATTTCTTCAGTCTGCTGCTCAGTTTGTGCCAACAGCGCTGTCGTTTTTTCACGTGTACCATCCGACTCTGTTGCCACCTGTTCTGACGCCGCGTTGATCTGCTGCACCAGGGTGCGCATTTCCAGCACCGCGTAGTTCATGGAGTCAGCAATAGCGCCCGTCACCTGATCGGTTACCTCTGCCTCAATAGTCAAATCGCCATCAGCAAGATCGCCCATTTCATCAAGTAACTTCAAAATAGCCGCCTGTGACTCTCTATTTGTTTCGTTACTCTCAAATTCACGTAAGCGCGCACTACCTACCAGAGATCGAATGAACATCAGGAAGAAAAATAACGCCGCACCGCCGAAAACGAAAGGCAGAATATTGAGATATTTAATATGCGAGTAGAGATTCTGATAACTGTTTACCAGGGCTTCAATCTCGGCCAGGAATTTTTCAGATGTTTCTGTAATACGCTGTGCTGAACGCTGTGATACGAAGAATTCTGTTACCACCTGCTGCGCCGCCACAATATACTCATTCAGCTGATTGAAAACTTCATCGGAAGCGTCAATCTTCTCAATAACATCCGGGCTGGCTTTGCGTCGTAAGCCACGATTAATACGCTTATATAATTTAGCATCTTTACCAAACTGGGTTGCCGCCACCGCCGCATCCATACCGCCCAGCGCGAACACGTTTACATCTTTTGTGATGCGCTGACTCCAGGTTCGTTGCGTACCCGCTCTGGATACAATGTTAGCCGGCGCCTCTTCTGCAATCAGGGCCTCGACAACTTCATCTGATATGGCCAGCAGCAAAGGCGAAAGCTGATTAATAGATGCCACATTTTCACGAATAGACAGCAGCGCTGGCTTGTTGGTTAAAATCGCAGTCACATCCGTATCGAGTGAACTCCACAGTGCCTGCACTGGTTCCAATGTACCGCTCACACTCTCAGGCGAAGCAGGCAATGTATCATCGCCTTCCGTTAGTGTTTTTAAAATTCTGTTAATTCTATTTTTAGAATCTTGCAAAGTGGCAAAAGCCACCTCATTTCCCAAAACAGCTTCACGTGAATCTTTTGCGACTCTTTGCGACAGCATCAACAACAGAGAAGATTCTTCCACAAAACCTGATTGCAAGGTGGTCGTTCGTGTTTGCCACATCAGTACGCCAACCAGCCCGATTACCGAGATCACCATGCCGATACCAAGCAAGGGCAGATTATTTGCCAGCTTACCTAAAGCAGATGGTGCGGATTTTTTAGCAGCTGTCGTCGAACCGGTATCAGAACCAATATCAACCATACCTGCATCTGTCAGGCTTTCACCTGGGAACTTATTTTCTTCTGCCATTAGACTACCCTCAACAATAGCTCATTATTTGTATGAACAAACCCTAAATACCTTTGCTGCTTACGCCGCAGCATTAAGAAACCCTTTTTCATCAACCAGCTTATCCGCATCGAACACCAACCACTTTTGCGAGCCCTTACACAGTGCGCCGGATATATAGCCGGCCCATTCCTCTTTTATCTCGCCCGGATCACAACTGTCACCTACCGGGTCAAAATGCCTGAAACCCTGCAGCCGACTCACTAGCAGGCAACAGGAAAGTTGCTCATTATTTATAACTATCAGGCGAGAATACTGGTCTATATTTACCGGCTCCAGACCCAGATAATCCTGCAAATCTATAACTGTGAGTAAGCGCCCCCGAACATTCGCTATACCTCGCAACCAGGATTGAGTTCTTGGAACTGCGGCTAATGTAATACCAGGGACGACTTCTGAAACCTGCTCCATGGTAGTGACAAATTCCATGTCACCGACTTTATATGACAAGCCCACCCACTGCTCTGCTACAACATCCTCTTCGGGCAAGGAGTGCCCTGCCGCCAGTACATCCCGCTCCATTTGAGCAAGTAATTCAAGAGGATGTGCCTGCTTTTTTGACATGATTACAGGGATTCCATCACCTTGATCAGCTCTGCTTCCTGTACCGGCTTGGTCAGGTATTCGTTTGCGCCCTGACGCTTACCCCAAACCTTGTCTGTTTCCTGATCTTTACTTGAAATGATAATCACCGGTATACCAGCTGTATCAGGATTTTTTTTGATTTTCCGCGTCGCCTGAAAACCATTCATTTCAGGCATCACCACATCCATCAAAATTAGATCTGGCATTTCAGCCGTCGCCTTGGCCACCGCTTCCAGGCCATTAGTAGCCGTTATGATTTCAGGTATTTTATGCCGGTTTAAAATATCGGTTACCATATGAAGTTCTGTCGGAGAATCATCGACTACCAGTATTTTCTGAAACTTCATTTAACAACACCTCACTTTATTTTATTTTTGATCAACAATCACAGGTATCATGCGTTAGCTGCTTCATCAGTCGCTACATATTTATTAATAGCGCTAACAAGGTCATCCTGCGTAAATGGTTTATGGATGTGTTGCTCAGAACCTGCCAGCTTTCCTCTGGCTCGATCAAACAAACCATCCTTGCTCGATAACATCACGATTGGGATTGAACCAAACTGTTTGTTATTTTTTATTAATGCACAGGTTTGATAACCATCAAGCCGTGGCATCATAATATCGATAAAGATAATATCGGGATGTTGGTCAGCGACAACAGACATGGCTTCAAAACCATCCGCTGCAGTAATCACTTCAAAGCCCGCCCTCTTCAGGAGCGTTTCTGCAGTTTTACGGATCGTACTGCTGTCATCAATGACCATAATTTTAACAGTCATACGATGTCTCACGTTGTAATTTCAGGAGGGTCTCCACTATCATCCTATCCTTAATGTATATTATTTATACCTTTTTATAAGTTCTTATTTTATATAGATAGCACAAAGGGCCACTACATTGCTATAGAAGATCATATCCACAGACAAAACGCCAGTAAAAACTGAAACTCTTTTCAAAAAAAGTAATTATTTCCTGATTACAATATAGAAATAAGAAAATGCTTTGCTATGATGCAAATATTCCTTCTAGTGTAGACTAGCTATCTTAATAATAAAGGCTTAATTGCAAGAAAATCATCAAGCCTCTAAAGGTACATAATTAAATATGACTTCAGTCCCTCATCTAACCACTGCGCTTGCAGGACCTTTGCAAGATCTGGAAACACATATTCTGGCAAACCAGACAGAAATTGAGCACTGGTTCAGAACCCAATGGCTCTCATATAGAGCCCCTTTTTACAGCTCAGTTGATTTACGAAATGCAGGCTTCAAAGTTGCGCCTGTTGATACAAACCTGTTTCCTGCAGGATTCAACAACCTAAACACTGCTTTTCTACCTCTGTGTGTACAGGCCGTACAAGCCGCCATTGAACATCTCTGCCCAAAAGCCAGGAGACTAATTATCGTGCCAGAATCGCATACACGAAATTTATTCTATCTGGAGAATCTCGCCACCCTGCAGGGCATCATTGAAAAAGCCGGGTTACAGGTACGCATTGGTCATATCGACGATGAGCAGCAAACACGTGAACTTGAACTGCCATCGGGCAGAAAAATGATCCAACAGCCCTTACAACGGTCTGATGATAGATTACACATTGAAGATTTCGATCCCTGCGTCGTATTGCTCAACAATGATTTGTCTGATGCCATCCCTGCCATACTTGAAAATATCGACACCGATCAAACCGTCACACCGGTACCAGCTATGGGCTGGTCTAACCGGCTCAAGTCAGACCACTTTGCCCATTACCAGCGCATAGCAAAAGAATTCTCAGACATTGTCGATATCGACCCGTGGCTAATCGACCCCTATTTCAGGCGTTGTGGAAAAATCGACTTTCAGAAACGGAATGGCGAAGAATGCCTGGCTGACAACGTCGCCGATGTACTCGATACCATAAAGATTAAATACCAGGAATACGGTATTAAGGAAGAGCCCTTTGTCATTGCCAAGGCAGATGCCGGAACCTATGGCATGAACATAATGACTATCCGTGACCCCAGTGAAATACAGGGTCTGAACAGAAAACAGCGAAACAAGATGGCGCGGGGCAAAGGCGGCAGCTCAGTCACGGATGTGCTGGTACAGGAAGGTGTTTACACTTTTGAAACCTGGGGTAGCGACAACGCCATCGCCGAACCGGTAGTCTATATGATAGATCATTCTGTGGTAGGGGGGTTCTACCGCGTGCATACCAACCGAGGTGTTAATGAAAACCTTAACGCCCCCGGCATGCACTTTGAGCCTTTAGCCTTCGCTGACACCTGCACCCTGCCGGACATGACTGCCGCCCCGGATGCAGAACCCAACCGCTTTTATACCTATGGTGTTATCAGCCGACTGGCCTTACTCGCTGCTGCACGAGAAATTAACACCTTGAAAGGCAGCTCATGAATAAGCCGGTTATTATCGGAGTCATTATGGACCCGATAGAACATATCAACATCGTTAAAGACAGCACCTGGGCGATGATACTGGCAGCTCAGAAACGCGGCTGGCAAGTTCGAACCATGCAGCAGGGAGATCTATTTACCCGCGATGGCCGCGTTTTTACAGAAAGCCGCGTAGTAAAACTTTTACCCGGACAAGAACCCTGGCTGGAGTTGTCTGATACGACCAGCCATGAATTATCCGAATGCCATGCAGTGCTGATGCGCAAGGACCCCCCATTCGATCTAGAATATATTTACACCACCTACATGATGGAGCTTGCCGAATTACAGGGCACATTAATGGTGAACAAACCGCAAAGCCTGCGAGATTGTAACGAAAAATTTTTCACCACCTCGTTTCCGCAATGCGCTCCCCCTACCCTGGTCACTCGTTCAGAAAAACAGCTGCGGCAATTCATCCTGGAACACCGTGATTGCATATTCAAACCCCTGGATGGCATGGGTGGCGCATCTATATTTCGAGTCGGTGAGGATGACCCTAACCAGGGCGTTATTATTGAGACACTGACGCAGCATGGCACTACGTCCGTCATGGCACAGCGATTTATACCTGAGATCAGTGCCGGTGATAAACGCATATTAATGGTCGATGGCAAAGCCGCACCTTATGCATTAGCGCGCATTCCTAAAGCAGGAGAAACCCGGGGTAACCTTGCCGCAGGTGGCACAGGTGTAGGCCTTGCGCTGAGTGAACGTGACATCTGGATTGCCGAACAGGTCGGTCCGGTACTGAAAGAAAAAGGCATACTGTTTGCCGGGCTGGATGTCATCGGCGACTACCTGACAGAAATAAACGTCACCAGCCCCACCTGCATACGCGAGCTGGACACGCAGTTCGACCTCGACATTGCCGGTGACTTAATGGACGCAATAGAACACCACCTGCCCATTTGAAATAGTGAAACGGTAAAATGGTGAAACACATGAAATGGGGTCAGGCCGCAGTGCTTACTGGAATGCTGGTTTTTCTGCTAAGCGCCTGCGAAATAAATGACCTCTACCGCTACCAGTCGTTTGCCTTTGGCACATTAATTGAAATAAAAATTCGTCATCAGGACAAATCTGAGGCTGACCACATCAGCGCAAGCCTGTTGTCCGATTTTGACAAGCTACACCGCGACTGGCACGCATGGGAACCGGGCAAGCTTACCCAAACCAGCGACATGCTAAATAAAGCAACATGGTTTACGGTAGACAGCTCTTTACTGAACTTAATTAAACTG
>DAOVWW010000096.1 GCA_030636465.1 Gammaproteobacteria bacterium | reverse complement strand
GACGAAACAGTACCAGATGAATATATGGCTATAGCTGGCTTTGACTGGCAGCGACCGGATAAACGAACAGAGTATATGCGTGCTCGAATTGAAACTAACGATGAAGGACTGAGAGTAGCCAATGTTTATCCTAGTCGTTCATCAGGCGTACTGAGTTCTGTTACCTGGGCTGATGGAATGGTTGTGATCAATCCTGAACAGAAATTAATGAAAGGTGATGCTGTAAGGTTTATACCTTTTAGTTCTTTGTATTAGCATTAGTTTCAAGTTCCAGGTTCCAGGTTCCAGGTGGTTTATGTTGAATGTAGTAGATGTTTTCTTGAAACTTAACAATTAAAACTTCTCCTTTTATAACTCTATGTCTTGACATTTATTACTACAAGGTTATATTTGCATTGTCTGTTTTTATTATATGGTTATAAGATCAAGTTTCTATTACAAAGATGGATGGCATAAGTGATATGCATACCGCATCATTAGTATTTTTGCATGTCATGTTTGCCTCGTTTGTTTTAACTACCGTGGTTTCAAATCTATAATTGGGAGTGTTGATATGGCAGCAGCAAAAAAGAAAAAGGCGAGTAAGAAAAAGTCGGTAAGCAAGGCGGCGAAGACGCTTAGCTCACTGGAAAAAAAGGCAGCGAAGACGATTAGCGCACTGGAAAAAAATATCAAGGCGCTTGAGGAAAAGCTAAAGGCAGCAATAAAGAAGCACACGAAAAAGAAGACCACTAAGAAAAAGGCAGTAAAAAAGAAGGCTGTTAAGAAAAAGACAGCCAAGAAGGTCACTAAAAAGAAGGCTACGAAGAAAAAAGCAGTAAAAAAGAAGGCTGTTAAGAAAAAGGCAGCCAAGAAGGCCACTAAAAAGAAAGCTACGAAGAAAAAAGCAGTAAAAAAGAAGGCTGTTAAGAAAAAGGCAGCCAAGAAGGCCACTAAAAAGAAGGCTACGAAGAAAAAAGCAGTAAAAAAGAAGGCTGTTAAAAAATAGAGAGCTGCAAGCAAGCCATCTCAATCAATACCGTTCACGGGCACCTGTAAGGTGCCCGTTTTTATTTTGGGATAAAATATGATCTATCCAGAATTAATAGAGGCTATCTTAAAATGATAACAGAGACATACAAGACCCTGGTTCAAGCATGCCTGGATTCAGAGGAAAATAAGGTTAATGAAATAATGGCATGGGATCTGGTTGATATTTTGGAAAATCAAAAACCATTACTGATCGATGTCAGAGAGCCTGATGAATTTAAAGTAATACATTTACGAGGGTCACTTAACGTACCGCGTGGTGTACTGGAGTCTGCCTGTGATTATGATTATGAAGAAACGGAACCGGAACTCGTCAAGGCACGTGAGCGGGACATCGTTGTAATGTGTCGATCAGGTTACCGCAGTGTGCTGGCATGTTCTGTTATGCAGCTGATGGGTTACCGCTCGGTGGTGTCACTGAAGACAGGCATAAAAGGCTGGAATGATTATGACCAGCCATTATGCGATGCCAATGGTAACAGGCTGGATGACGATGATGCCTGGGATATGCTCAACCAGGTGGTCAGGAAGGATCAGAGAACGCCCGTTTGATGTTTTGCACTGTTAGTCCCAGAAAAAATAAATGAATTTATTTGCACAAAACGTGAATAAGTCACATCTTTTTTAAAATTGTTTTTGTAAACTATTGCTGTGCTTGAAGGGAATATGCTTCACCAGGACGGATTTTGGAAAATGCATGTGACTTGTCACTGTGTTCATCATGGAGGATGAGAAGGATATTCCTTGCACAAAAAGCCCTGCGCTTTGTATTTAATTTTTTAAATCGGGTGCAGGGCTTTTTTTATTTATATTTCTATATTGTTTTTTGTATATTGATACTAAATTTCACAGGCGTCGGCGATAGCCTGTAATTCTCCGCGATTGTGTATGGTGATATTTCTGCGCGCGACGGTGAGAATTTTTCTTTCGTGAAGATTTCGAATAATGCGGGAAAATGTTTCTGGCTTGAGGGAAAGGCGTGAAGCCATCACACCTTTAGGGATATCCAGTTCAAAACTGTCCTCTCCGGCCCCTGCGAGATTGATCAGATAGGAAGCAACCCGTCGGGTGCCACTTTGTAGACTCAGGTCATCTATCTCTTTTATCAAACCATGTAAGCGCTGGCTCATGTCGGCCATTAATAAAAAGCAGCTATCTATAGACTCTCTTAACATAGAGACAAAATCTTTTGACTGCAGAGAAATAAGTTCTGATTCTGCAAGTGCACTGGCGCATACAGGGTAGGTTGAATGTTCGCGAAACATTAGGGCTTCAGCGAAAGTTTGCCCAGTGGTAAAAATTTCAATCACCTTTTCATTACCATCAGGCGACAGGCGAAATAATTTGATCTGGCCTGAGACGACCAGGAAAAAACGTTTGGCTTCATCATCCTGCTCAAACAGATGAGCCCCTTCATCAAGGTGCATAGTTTCTGCAAGAGACGCGACGCGTTCCAGCTGTTCGGTGCTCAGGCGCGCGAATAGCCAGTTATTTTTCAGGTTTTCAATCATGTTAAGGCGATAATAGCGGTTAAAGGGAAAAGGTTAAAGGGAAAACCTTCGCCGCGAGGGCACAGCTCCCACAACTTCCACAGCCTTGTAGAAAGTAATGGGAGCTGTAGGAGTGGGAAAGCCGGGGTCAGACCCGGCTTCTAACGGCTCTGACCCCATCGAAGCCCAAATCAAAAAAAAGGGCCAGGCTAAAAGCCTGGCCCCGGTGTTGGTGGGCCCACAGGGACTCGAACCCCGGACCAAGAGATTATGAGTCTCCTGCTCTAACCAACTGAGCTATAGGCCCTTGTTTAGATCTAGATCACTGATTCGGTTCCAGGAAGCTGCGCAAATGTTCTGAGCGTGAAGGGTGACGCAGTTTGCGTAGTGCCTTCGCTTCGATCTGGCGAATACGTTCACGTGTTACGTCAAACTGTTTTCCTACTTCTTCCAGTGTGTGGTCAGTATTCATGCCGATACCAAAGCGCATGCGTAATACCTTGGCTTCACGTTGTGTCAGCGTACCGAGAATATCAGTAGTGGCGAATTTTAATCCGGAACCTGTGGCTGAATCCATCGGTGCTTCAATGTTCTTGTCCTCAATAAAGTCACCAAGATGTGAATCTTCATCATCACCAATTGGTGTCTCCATAGAGATCGGTTCTTTGGCAATTTTAAGGACTTTACGAATCTTCTCTTCAGGCATTTCCATACGTTCAGCCAGTTCTTCCGGTGTGGCTTCGCGGCCGAGTTCCTGCATGATCTGGCGAGAGATACGATTCAGTTTGTTGATGGTCTCTATCATGTGAACAGGGATACGGATGGTACGAGCCTGATCAGCAATTGAGCGGGTTATCGCCTGTCTAATCCACCAGGTTGCATAGGTAGAGAATTTATAACCACGGCGATATTCAAATTTATCGACCGCTTTCATCAGGCCAATATTGCCTTCCTGAATGAGATCAAGAAACTGTAAACCACGATTAGTGTATTTTTTAGCAATAGAAATAACCAGGCGAAGATTCGCTTCTACCATTTCTTTCTTGGCACGGCGTGCTTTTGCTTCTCCGATAGACACCAGGCGGTTAACTTCTTTTAGCAGGTGTATTGGTAAACCGGCAACCTCTTCGATGGCAGTTAATCTTGCTGCCAGGCTGGCAATTCGGTCTCTCTTACCGGTCAGCACTGATGTGTCGCCTTCACCTGCATCAATCAAGCTATCCAACCACTCAATTTCTGTCTCGTGACCAGGGAAGATCTCAATAAATTTCTTCCGCGTGATCCTGGCGCTCTTGACTACGATGCGCATAATTTCGCGTTCGCTGGCACGAATTTCGCCGACCATGGTTTTAACGCCGGCGATAAACATTTGTGTCTGTTTCGGGGTGAAGCGAATTTCAAGAAACTCTTCAGAAAGCTTTTCCTGAATCTTTTTGACGGCTTTATCTTCTGCGCCTTTTGTTTCAATCGCTTTAATCAGGCGGTTATACAGGCGTTTAAGGCTCTTGAAGCGCATAACGGCTTCTTCAGGGTCGGGACCGGTAGGCTCATTGTCTTCATCATCGTCTTTTTTTTGAGCGCCGATGGCGACCTGTGCGGGCGTAGGAATGACATCCGGTTCATTGGGATCAATGTAACCGAGCAGTAGATCGGTTAGACGCATTTCTTCATTTTCGATCAGCTGAACTTTTTCCAGCAATGATTCAATAATAAATGGCGTGGTAGCCGAAGCGCCCATGCTCTGACGAATGCCCTGTTCTATTCTTTTTGCAAGCTTGATTTCATCTGCACGTGTTAACAGATCGACAGTACCCATTTCCCGCATATACATACGTACAGGGTCAGTAGTACGCCCAAACTCACTTTCAACCGCTGATGTAAGTACTTGCTCTGCTTCTTCAGCCGCTGATTCGTCAGTGGTTTCAGCTTTCATGATCAGGCTGTCGGCATCAGGCGGCTGATCATAGACATCGATGCCCATGTCGTTAATCATCTGTACGACATTTTCGATCTGATCGGTGTCATGCACATCTTCAGGAAGATGGTCATTGATTTCGCTATAGGTCAAAAACCCTTGCTCGCGGCCTTTGAGAATAAGCTTTTTCAGTTGTAATCGTTTTGTTTCAAGATCCATGAGGATAAAACCAGATTGATAGTGTTGTGTGTTCTTATATGATCAAGATAGTGCTAAATACGAGAAAATCAATGTTTTCCGACTTAAATATCTGCTAGCGCTTTAGCGCAAGTCTTTCCTGCTGCAGTCTGCGCAGCGTTAATTTGTCTTCTTCATTGAGTTTAGTCGAGCGGGTGGTGATTTTCCCTGTTTCCTGATCGATGGCCATTAAATGCAGACGGTTAATGGCATCTGCAAACTCGATTTTTACCGCTTCATCCCCTAGATCGATGCTGGAGCTGGCTAGCTCACTCAAGCGATCATAGTAAACCTGTTCACGGAAACGTTCGATTATAGCACTAGTTGTCAAATTAGGGCTATCTTTGATTGTGCTAATGATCAGGCAAAGTACATCCATACCTGCGAGTTCGAGATTCTGTAAGAATTCAAGGTTGCTGACATCAAGGGCCATTGCAGGCTGCTCAAGCAGCAGGCTGAGTGTTTTGCTGATTAAGTTATTCCTTTTGTTCGCTGCAGGGGCCGCTTTTCGTGGGGCCGGGGCGGGTTTTGCTTCTTCCTGCATTAATTCTTCAAGCCCTGCTTTGTTGACTTGAGTAATTTCAGCTAACTTATTCATCAACAGGGCTTTCAGCGTGCCGCGTGGCAGCTTGTTTATCAAGGGGCGCGCTAATCCGGCCAGTTTCGCCTTACCATCCATGCGGCTCATATCGATGTCTGCAGACAGGTGGTTAAGTAAGTATTCTGGTAACGGCAGAGATTGCTGCTTGAGCTGATTGATGAAATCATCGTGCCCCAGTTTCCTGACATAGGAGTCCGGGTCTTCACCATCAGGCAGAAACAGGAAGCTTGCCTGGCGGCCGTCGCGCATAGATGGCAGTGAATTCTCCAGTGCCCTCCAGGCCGCCTGCCGTCCTGCACGGTCACCATCGAAACAGTAAATGATCTCGTTGCATTGCCTGTACAGGCGCTCTATATGTGTGGTGGTCGTAGCAGTGCCTAAAGATGCAACGACATTCTCAACCCCTGCCTGCGCCAGGGCGATGACATCCATATACCCCTCTACTACGATTGCCTGGCTCTGTTTGCTAATGGCATTTAAGGCCTGGTGCAGGCCATAGAGTTCTTTACCCTTATGATAGACAGGTGTTTCCGGTGAGTTGAGATATTTGGGCTCGCCGTCACCCATGATTCTGCCGCCAAAACCAATAACGCGTCCGCGTTGGTCATGGATAGGAAAAATAATGCGTCCGCGGAATTTGTCGTAGACCCGCCCCTGGTCATTGCTGGAGACCAGGCCTGCTGTGTCGAGATCGTTGCTGGCATATTTTTGCGCCATTAGAGTATTGAGCAGATCATCCCAGCTCTCCGGGGCATAACCCAGTTCATAACGGGCAGCGATTTCGCCTGTCAGGCCACGATCTTTGAGGTAATTTTTTGCGGATTCATTTTCGCGTAGCCGTGTTTGAAAATGTTTATTTGCTGAATTTAAAATTGTATAAAGAGTGGACTGCTGCCTGCGCTCGGCAGAATTATCCTCGCCGGCTTCTTCCGGAACGACCATGCTATAGCGACTGG
Source organism: Gammaproteobacteria bacterium (assembly GCA_030636465.1). GTDB lineage: Bacteria > Pseudomonadota > Gammaproteobacteria > BMS3Bbin11 > BMS3Bbin11 > BMS3Bbin11. The sequence goes on along the minus strand of DAOVWW010000096.1, from coordinate 71 downwards.
CCAGTTCTTCGATTACTTCGCGAAAACCGAGGTGGTCATAATCCATCAGAAACCCAATGGCAGTACCGTGT
>DAOVWW010000114.1 GCA_030636465.1 Gammaproteobacteria bacterium | reverse complement strand
GCTCTCCACAATGAGGACGTAGTACCTTTCAGGAAATGTACTCTCTTTTACGTCTATATTCATATTAGCCGATTTGTGCGCAATATAAAAAGCCGCAGTTACTCCCACTCGATAGTAGCAGGAGGTTTTCCGGAAATATCGTAAGCGACACGAGCAATCCCATCTATTTCATTGATGATACGACGTGAGACCAGATCGAGAAAATCGTATGGAAGATGTGCCCAGCGCGCTGTCATGAAATCGATGGTTTCCACTGCTCTCAACGCAACAACATATTGATAACGTCGATTATCACCCACTACTCCGACAGATTTAACCGGTAAAAAGACCGTGAATGCCTGTGATACCGTGTCATAGAGATCATGATTATAAAGCTCTTCAATAAATATATGATCGGCTCTGCGCAGCAATTCAGCATATTCTTTCTTAACTTCACCCAGTATGCGCACACCAAGCCCAGGCCCGGGGAATGGGTGGCGATGAACCATTTCTGGAGGTAAGCCGAGTGTAATACCCAGCTTGCGAACCTCGTCTTTGAATAATTCGCGCAAGGGCTCAAGTAAATCCAGTTTCATATCATCAGGCAAGCCGCCTACGTTGTGATGCGACTTAATCAGTTTTGCCTTACCGGTTTTTGAACCGGCTGACTCAATAACATCGGGATAGATGGTTCCCTGTGCCAGCCATTTTACATTTGCAAGTTTACCCGCCTCTTCATCGAATACTTCGATAAAAATATGCCCGATAATTTTACGTTTTTTCTCAGGGTCATCTTCGCCGGACAGACCCGACAGGAATCGGTCTTCAGCATTGACACGTATGACTTGCACACCCATGTGTTCAGCGAAGGTTGCCATCACCTGATCACCTTCATGCAGACGCAGCAGGCCATTATCGACAAAGACACAGGTTAATTGATCACCAATAGCCTTGTGCAGCAAGGCAGCAACAACTGATGAATCGACGCCTCCAGACAGACCAAGCAAGACTTCATCATCACCGACTTGCTTGCGGATAGTTTCAATACTGTCCCTGACGATGTTTTCAGGGTTCCACAGCGCTTCACAGCCGCAAATATCGTGCACAAAACGCGAAACTATACGTTCACCCTGACTGGTATGCGTCACTTCCGGATGAAACTGTAGGGCATAATAATGACGAGATTCATCTGCCATGCCGGCTATGGGAGCACTATCCGTACTGGCGATGACAGAGAAACCATCAGGCATGCTGACAACACGGTCACCGTGACTCATCCAGACATCTAACAGGCCGAAGCCCTCAGATGTGGTGTGATCTTCAATATCACGCAATAATTCGGAATGACCACGCGCTCTAACCTGGGCAAAACCGTATTCGTGATGATCTGAAGTTTCTACTTCCCCGCCTAGTTGAGCTGCCATGGTTTGCATGCCATAACAAATACCGAGTACGGGTTGTCCTGAATCAAATACTAGCTGGCTAGCTTTTGGGGTATCTGCATCGCCTTCGGTAACACTTTCCGGACCACCGGAGAGGATATAACCTTTAGCAGCGAAGTCACTGATGTGTTTATCATCGACATCGTAAGGATAAATTTCACAATAGACGCCTGCTTCACGTATGCGCCGGGCGATTAACTGTGTGTATTGCGAACCAAAATCAAGGATAAGAATCCTGTCAGAATGAATATTGTTACTCATATGGATAGAGTACTCGCTACTGGGTAGGATAAATCCCGGGAAATAAGCAGTTTAATCATTGCTTAGTACAACTAACACTAAGCAATTTAGGCTGACAGCTTCCTAGGAGCGGTAATTAGGCGCTTCTTTGGTAATGGTGACATCATGAACATGACTTTCCGCCATACCCGCACTAGTTACCTGAACAAATTCTGGTTTTTCACGCATATCTTCAATTGTTTTACAGCCGGTATAACCCATGCTTGAACGTAGGCCACCCAACATCTGGTGAACGATGTTTGTCATGGGCCCCTTAAATGGAACACGCCCTTCAATTCCTTCAGGAACGAACTTGTCGACATTAGCCGTATTTTCCTGGAAATAGCGATCGCTGGAGCCCTGTTTCATGGCGCCTAATGAACCCATTCCACGGTATGACTTGTAAGAACGCCCCTGAAACAATTCTATCTCGCCAGGTGCTTCTTCTGTACCTGCAAACATACTGCCAACCATAATGCTGTGGGCACCGGCTACTATCGCCTTGGCCATATCACCAGAGTAACGAATGCCACCATCCGCGATCAGGGGCACGCCTGTGCCTTCTAAGGCTTTAGCGACATTACTAACGGCTGAAATCTGTGGTACACCCACACCTGCCACGATACGCGTGGTACAGATGGAACCCGGTCCAATGCCAACCTTGACACAATCAGCGCCGGCTTTGACAAGATCCAATGCTGCTGCTGCAGTAGCGATATTGCCACCTATGACATCAATATGCGGGTAAGTAGACTTTACCCAGGCAACTTTTTCCAGCACACCAATAGAATGTCCATGTGCAGTATCCACAACAATTACGTCAACGCCTGCTGCCGCTAATGCCGCCACACGCTCTTCAGTATCTGCCCCGGTTCCTACTGCTGCTCCTACACGCAGGCGGCCTTGCTCATCTTTACAGGCCAGCGGTTTATCTGTTGCTTTCTGGATGTCTTTGACCGTGACCATGCCGCGAAGCTGAAAATCATCATTGACCACGAGGATCTTCTCAATACGATGCTTGTGCAGCAGGGATACAATTTTGCCCTTGCTAGCCCCCTCTTTTACTGTGATCAGTCTTTCTTTCGGTGTCATCATGCTGGATACAGGGTCATCGAGATGTGTTTCAAAACGAAGATCTCTTGCCGTAACGATTCCGACTAGATCAGAACCATCCACAACGGGCACTCCAGATATACCGATTTCCCTGGTCAATTCCATGACATCACGAATACTGGTACCGGGACTAACGGTATAGGGATCAGTAATGACCCCACTCTCGAATTTTTTGACTTTGAAAACCTCTTTAGCCTGTAATTCAGCATTCATATTCTTATGGATAATACCGATTCCACCTTCCTGCGCGATGGCTATCGCCAGGCGAGACTCGGTGACTGTATCCATGGCCGCTGAGACCAGAGGTATATTGAGTTCTATGTTACGTGTGAGCCGAGTTTTTAAATTCGCGTCACGAGGAAGGATCTCACTGCGTGCAGGTAGCAGCAGGACATCATCAAAGGTAAGGGCTTGTTCTATTATTCGCATTGCAGAATTATACAGATTGACAGTTTGCTGGTAAACCTGCCTTTGGTGAAAATATCAAACTAATCCCATTTTTTTGTCAAATATTTCACAATATTCATTACATAGCTCTTGACGCACACTCTAATATTGTTGATCATTGGGGGACATAAATATAAATTCAGAACCAATTGAGAGGATCATTAATCATGAAGAGATTATTACTTGTAGCCTTTGCGGCATCTATTTTTACAGTAGGTGCTTGCGCATCATCTGGCGGCAGCACTAAAGCAGCTGATGATGGCTGGAACAAACAGGTTGCAGAAGCTGAAGCTGGCATTAAAGCACTTAAGAAAAATGATGCTGTATGGCGTGATACGGGTAACTGGAAAAAAGGCTACCTGGAGGCAGCAATAAAGGCTCACAAAGCTGGTGACAAGGCTAAAGCTGACAAGTTAATGAAAAAGGTAATGTCTCAGATCAAACTGGCAGGTCTTCAGTATGATGCTGAGAAAAATGCCGGTCCTCATTACTGAGGCATTTTCAAAAGCTATATATGGAGCCGGGCACTGCCCGGCTTTTTTATTGACTACCGAAAACAGCCACAACTATGCAAAGCGGCAGAAAACTCTATACCGTCTCTACTCTTAGCAGGGAAGTTAAGCGCCTGCTGGAAACCAGTTATGCCTCCATCCAGGTGGAAGGTGAAATTTCAAGCCTGTCACGTCCTATATCTGGACACCAGTACTTCAGCATCAAAGATGAGAACTGTCAGCTGCGCTGCGCTTTTTTTAAAAATAGCGCCCGCCTCTGCCCAACTAAGCTCAAAGACGGAATGCAGGTCATTATTTCGGCAAAAATTAGTCTTTTTGAAAAGAGAGGTGATTTTCAGCTAATCGTACAATCTGTTGTTGAATCAGGTGAAGGTCTGCTCAGAAAAAGATTCGAACAACTAAAATCACAATTAAATGCCGAAGGTCTATTCAGTTTATCTGCTAAACAAGGGCTACCATCAATGCCCGCACGGGTTGGGATCATCACATCACCAACGGGCGCCGCTATACATGACATAATATCTGTTTTTAAACGACGCTACCCTGCTACAAATTTATTGATATATTCAGCGCAGGTACAAGGTGAATTTGCCGCACAATCTCTCGTTTCTGCAATAAAGATTGCGGATACTCGTCAGGAAGTAGATGTCATTATTCTCGGGCGTGGTGGCGGCTCACTGGAAGACCTATGGCCTTTTAATGAAGAAATAGTAGCACGGGCAATATTTAACTGCTCAATACCCGTAGTCTCTGCTGTTGGGCATGAGTCAGATGTCACTATCAGCGACCTCGTGGCAGACATCCGTGCTGCCACACCCACTGCAGCAGCAGAACTTCTGTCACCCGATAAACAGGAATTGCGAAGAACAAGCATAAGCCTGTATGCCCGACTGCAAAACATCATGTCCAGGCATTATGAACAGGCCTGTCAGCAATCTGATCATCTGCAATTTAGGCTATCTACCTTTAAAAAAAGGATTGAGCACGATAACTATCGCTACAAACACGTTGAAGAAAGACTATTTCATCTTATCAGGCCAGTATTAAAAGAGCATTACTATCAATTATCTAACCTGACCAGCCGTATTCACCGACCAGATCAAACACTCAATCTACAATCACAGAATTTCATAAATATACACAAAAGACTGATGATGATTGGGCAAAACAAAGTGACAGCTGCAAACTCTTCTTATGCCATTCTTCAACAGGGGATGTCCCACCAGCAAGCCATAAGGAAAATAAAATCAAATTCTATTTATTTATCTGGAATTAATAAAAGGTTCTGGAATAAAATACCGCAACTGATACAACAAAAGCGCAACTTAATGGAAAGCAAGGTCTACGCACTTCAGACCTTGAGCCCCTTACAAACCTTATCACGTGGTTTTGCCACCTTGCAGAAACCCGGTGAGCAAACAATAATCAGCTCAGTTATGCAGTTGCAGAAAGATGACGCGATACAGGCAAACCTGAAAGATGGACATTTAGTCTGCAAAATCACACAAATTCACAGAGATAAAAATGATTAACACTATATTTACCCGTTTCATCACATATTCAATTGCAGCACAGATGTGCTTATTCGCATCGACAACTGCATTTGCAGATTCAACATTTGTTGGCAACCCTGTCCCTGGCGGTGTAGCCATAGTTGACCTGGGTTCTTCTGAAAACCCCCTTCCTCTCACGCGCTATGGTGCAAAAAGAGTCCTTGTTATCGAGCAGGATGGGCATTGGAAAGGCCTGGTAGGATTATCTTTAAAGACCTTGCCCGGTAATTACATCGTCAGCTATCAGACGGAAAATGGTAAAGGCAGCAGTAAGGATGCCAACATAAAGGTAGCGCCTAAAACCTATCCGGAACAACGGATTAAGATGAAGCAAAAGAAATATGTATCGCCCGGGAAGGAACAACTCGCCAGGATAAAGCGAGAAAAGAAACACATGGGGAAATTATTTAAAATTTGGAGAGATACTGATGTTTCTGTACAGCTATCATGGCCAGTTATCGGTACTCTGAGTAGCCCTTTCGGCCTACGACGGTTTTTTAACGACCAGCCCCGGAACCCGCACAGTGGTATTGATATCGCCGCACCTGAAGGAACAGATATT
>DAOVWW010000002.1 GCA_030636465.1 Gammaproteobacteria bacterium | reverse complement strand
CATGCGGCTCACCTGGCAGCCCGCATTCCAGTGTTACCGATGGACAAATCTCAGACATTCCCCATGTGCTCGTGGTATCGGGCTTAACCGTATATACAACGGTACGTCCATACAATGTGGCCAGGTGATAGGTGTCACTCTCATGCCGGCATATCAATGCAAAGTGTGGATTTTTACCGGTGTTATTATGCACGTCTACCGCTGCAAACACCTTGCGTTCCCGCATCGACTGCATAATCTGATGTGTCATTTGATGTTCAGGCGTGTCACCGTAACCCCAGATACGGTTGTAATCAGGCTGCCCGGGCAAGGCTCGCAAGTTTTGCTCTGCCGCCGCAACGTTACCTATAAAAATTGAAAGCGCACGGGGCAATTCGCGGTCACTATATTTTCGCAGTACACGCTGTATCACCTGTAAACCGGTAAATTCATTGCCATGCAGCATTACACTGACAAACAGGCTGTCCGGTCTTTTACCTTCCAGATGAATCAGGGCAGGACCGCCCAGCAGCCCCAGTAAACCCGCCGAATCTACATCAAGCAGACCATCGGGGATTTCATTAAATACCTGGAAACCTAAATTAACCATTCGTGCACCGGTTTGTATGATTGCTGATTCTGAATATAGGCTTCAGTCATTTCCTGCATGCTGCAATCATGATGACCTATATAAGCACGTTGCCAACTGGCACCGTTCATACCTGATTCTACTCTTGCCTGAAATACACCCAGATAATAATTGATATCCTGCCGCGAAATGGATAGCTCTGCGAGCCCCTGTTCTGCTGCGGGTATTAATTTCTCGAGCAGCAGGTCTCTTACATTTTGCCGCCGCTCACCGGGCCAGTTAATTTCTGCCTCCAGGCCCTGCTCAGCAACCAGGTAAAAATCATTTTTAACCTGATCAAAATCAATTAGCGATTCTGGTGCAGTCTGCTCTTTGGCCAATACCGTAGTTAAACCAAAATAAAATGCAGCATTGGCAATCATATCCACAATAGTTGGCCCGGCAGGTACCACTCGCTGCTCTATACGCAGGTGATGCCCCCCATCATCGACACCTATTAGTGGACGATTCCAGCGCCAGATAGTGCCATTATGCATTCGTAAGTGCCACAGTTCCTCTTTATCGACGTCGCTAACAGTCGGCAATAACACCGGGTATAGTTCGATATTTTCTTCAAATAGCTCAAGTACAGAATCCTTACACCATGCATGCCCAAAGGTGACGCGAGAATGCCCGGTGTGACCGATGACGCCACCACTGTCCGTATTGACCGCCTGCTCGAATAGCGGAATTCGTGTTTCATCCCATAAATCCCTGCCAAACAAAATGGGTGAATTGGCGGCAGCGGCCAAAAGTGGTGCCGATGTCAGTACAGATGCATTATAACAACGTACTGCATTCTCAGGCCGTACCTGTAAATGAATTTGAAATGAAGTCGCCGCTGCCTCCAGCATGACATCCAGATGGCTGCTTTGAAGATGATCTCGACCACTGATATCTAGCTTGATCGGTTTACCCTGACGTAATTTAAGTACCTGTTCATTGAGAGCGCGGTAACGATCGACCTCAGACATATTTTCCGTAGTAAGCTGCGAGTCATCAAGCACTGGCAGCGTTCCGATCATGGCAAGGCGGCTATCCAATGACTCCGCAGCCTCATCACATTTTTTCCAGAGCTCGGATAACTCAGCTTGCATTAAGCTCAACACCCCGCCAGATAACTCATGCGGTTCTGAATTAAGTTCAACATTGAAACGTGACAGTTCATGAACAACCAGGGGATTTGAAAGTTTTGCTATAAACTCATGATTTATCGGTACTGGCTGAGTGGATTGATCCACCAGCCAGGCCTCAAGCTCGTAACCTGCCACTTCATGTTTTGACTCAAACACATGATTTTTGAATAACTCACGCAGCAAATCCATTTCTTCATCTAAGCAACGCTGAAATTGCTTAAAATCAGCATCATTGAATTCGGCTTTTTCAATTTCCTGGCCCACTCTTATCTCTTCCTACGTATCTTCACTTTTAGCAATCACTTCACTGAAAAATTTAGCTTCTTTTTCCAGCGCATCGACCCTGGTCTCCAGGCTCCTGAATCCATGTCCCTCTCCCGGGTACTCTATGTATTGATGATAAACCCCTCTATTCTGTAAAGTTCTGACCAGTTCACGAGAGAGCTCTGGCGGAACCACTTTATCTTCCAAGCCCTGAAAAATAATCATCGGACTTTTCAGCGATTCCAGATCATGTAACGGTGAGCGGTCATAATAGGGGCTGCCCGGCTGATCTGAAGCAGCGCCACGATATGGCTCACCTAGCAGTCCATCGAGATAATGCGCTTCGAACTTATGGGTGAACTCCATTAAGGTAACAAGATTAGCGATGCCATAATAACAGGCACCGGCACAGAATAAATCCGGGTAAAGTGTCAGTGCCCGCAGTACCACATAACCACCTGCACTGCCTCCTCGGATACAGATCTGCTGCGGATGGGCCAGTCCCTGCTGAATCACGTGTGTGACCGCATCAGCCACGTCCATGCTGTCAATAATGCCCCACTGCCCCTGCAATGACTGGCGGTAGCGCCGACCATATGCGGTGCTGCCCCGATGATTAATATCGAGTACGGCAAAACCTCGTCCGGTCCAGTATTGGCGCGGGTAGTTCAATGCACTGTCACAGCGGGAAGTCGGGCCGCCATGCACCATGACCAGCAATGGGGGAAGTTCTCCATCTGCTGCAAGGTAATGTTGATTGGTTGGCGGGTAATACCAGGCGAATGAATGATTACCATCGCTGCTTGCGACCTTCAGGTGTATAGGAACACTGATATCTGCTCTATCTAGCAAGGGCTGAGCTGACAAATATTGTCGAATGTCTGAATTCTTTACTGAGTAACCATGTACCCCCGTCGCCTGAGAAAAACTTGAAGCTGCGTAGATAACAGAATCGCTCCCAGTTTTTGATAACTGCGACAGGCTGGTCGATAATTCATTGCCTACGCGGCTGACGACTCCAGCATCAACATCAATTTCAACTAACTGGTCTTCACCATCAACAGTTCGTATTGCAACAATTCGTTCTTCACCCAGCACCGCATAACGTTGCTGCCCAAAGACCCAGTGTGCCTCGCCGTATTCACCGTCATCTTCAGTGATGCGCTCAACTGCCCGCCCATCCCAGGCAAATAAATCCCAGCTATCTGCCTGCAAGCTGTGCTCGGCATCAAAGCCATCCAGGGCGAAGAAAAGCCGACTGGAAGGAGAATATTGCAACTGGTTGACTGCACATTCAGTGCCACCTGCGACGACCTGAATGGACGAAGCATCTATGCTTATTCTTCCCTGCTGTGTCTGTAGATTTGCTGTCTTTAATAAACTCCCATCCCAGGGCATTTGTGGATGATTCCATTCGATCCATGCCAGCTGTTTACCATCAGGTGATATTATTGGGTTGGCATAAAAGTCAGCGCCGCTCAGCAAGACATGGGACTCTCGTGTTGACGGCTTGCTGTCTGACTCAGCAGACTCATTAAACCCTGCAAACACGGGCAGAACACTGATAGTGTTCTTATTCTCACCCTCTTCTACTAACTGTTCCTGAATAAATATTAAATATTCAGAACCGGGAGAAAGTTGGAAATCAATGGCCAGTTGCTGATCATTTTCCTGTGTCAGTGCTGCAGGTTTTGCCTCCATGCTCAGCTTCTGTTTATAGATTCGACTATCCGTATCATTAAAGAACCAGGCATACCCATCAGCCAGAAGAAATGCCTTACCGCCATATTCATGCACGCGGCTACGTATATTAAAACCGTCAGGCGTCAGGGTTTCTTTTTTGCTAACCGAAGCGCCATCTAACTGCTGCCGCACCAGAACTGATCTACCGCCTTCGGCTGCGCGTTGTTCGAGGGTATAAAGATATTCTTCATGTACAGCAGGGTACTGTGGGGCTGCCGGTTGCGAATATAGCTGCCGCGGCTCCAGGCTAGACTGCCATTGAAGAAATGAGACCGTTTCTGTAGCCATCTTGCAACTAGTTTGTCAGCAAAACATCTATGATGAAACGGCCTGTTTGATAACCTGGCAAACTCGTTCGACCTGTTCGTCACTCATGTCGGGGAAGACTGGCAGAGAAAGCACTTCAGCACCCAAGGCAACGGAAACAGGGAAATCTTCAGCCGTATACGACAGGTGCTTATACACTTCCTGCAATGCCAGGGGTGAGGGGTAACAGGTAGAGTTGCCAATCGAGTTATCCATCAAAGCCTGCCTGATCAGATCTCTTTTCGAACTGCGGATGGTGTACAGATTAAATGCATGGGAGCCCTGTTGAGGGCGTTCCGGGCAGATAATGTCCAGCGCTCCTAATTTCTCATCATAGAGGCTGGCAATACGCTGGCGGGATGCAATATTTTCATCCAGTTTTTTGAGTTTCAGTCTGAGCAAAGCAGCCTGTACTTCATCAAGTCGACTATTCATGCCCACTTCATCATGTTGAAAAGCTGCCGCCGCACCATGGTTACGTAATTTTCTAACGGCTTCAGCAATCTCATTGCTGTTAGTGGTCAACAATCCGCCATCACCATAACAGCCCAACACCTTGGTTGGATAAAAACTAAAGCAGCCGGTATTGCCCAGGCTGCCAACACGTTTGGATTCATGCTGTGCACCGAAGGCCTGTGCCGCGTCTTCGACCACAGCAAGCCCGTTTTTATCAGCAATGGCATTGATCGCTGTCATATCAGCAGGATTGCCAAAGAGATGAACTGGAATAATTGCCCGGGTTTTTGCCGTCACCGCCTGCTCAACTAAATCTGGATTAATATTGAAACTTGCTGCATCAATATCAACAAATACAGGTGTTGCACCAACCATGTCTATCACTTCAGACGTCGCAAAAAAAGTATAGGGGGTGGTAATGACTTCATCACCCGGACCTATCCCTAATGCGCGTAAAGAGAGATACAGTGCATCGGTTCCGTTCGCCACACCAATTGCATGGGCTGTGCCGACAAATTCGGCCGCCTGTTTTTCAAAGGCATGGACATTCGGCCCCAGGATCCAACTGCCGCGTGCGCCATCTTCGGTGATCATAGAAAACCATTCATCTTTGAGTGAATCGAATTCCCTGCTTAAATCCAGGTAGGGTACGCCTTCAGCTTTAGTCATGTTTATGCCCTTGCATGCTTAGTAAATGATCATCAGATCATCAATCTGCTTCATTGTTTATTGATTTGTTCTTTAATTATATCCGCTACCTGCATGGCGACACGTAGCGCTTCCATACCGTCTTCACCCGTCACCAGGGGCTCACTACCCTGGCGTATGACATCGATGAAGTGCTCCAGCTCTGCATCCAGCGGCTGGCTGGGAGTAATACTGTGAGTTTCGTATACAATTTCAGGATATTTCTGACCCTCTGGTATTTCACCCGGGTAGGCTACTTCCAGCTGCTGGTCGACAAAGTTTATAGCTCGATAGCTATTGCGCCCGAACACCCTGATACGTCTAAACTTTTTATTGGAGACTCTGCTTGCCGTCACATTGGCTACCGCACCATTGGCAAATTCCAGCCGTGCATTGGCAATGTCGACATGATCAGTTAACACAGGTGTACCGGTCGCCGATATAGAGGTCAGTTTGTCTCCCACCAGAGATAGAATAATATCAATATCATGAATCATCAGATCGGTAACCACATCCACATCCGTCGCTCTATCCACAAAGGGACCAAGCCTGTGTGCTTCAATGAAACGCGGTTCATTGACATGATCGGCGAGCGCCATGATTCCTGCATTAAAACGCTCAAGGTGCCCTATTTGCAGAGTCGCCCCATGCTTGCGTGCCGTTTCAACAATTACCCTGGCGTCTTCCAGTGTTGATGCGACAGGCTTCTCCAGTAGCATATGGATACCTTTTTCAAGATACGGCACGGCCACCTGGCGGTGAAGAGATGTCGGTACGACGACACTGACGACATCGACTTCATCAAGCAACGCCATCGGGTCGTAAAAGGCCCGGGTATCATATTCCTTAGCGACACGGTCCGCAGTCTCATGGTCAGTATCGACGACACCGACCAGATCAACACCGTCCATGTCATTGTATATCCGGGCATGAAAACGCCCAAGATAACCAACACCTATAACCCCTGCTTTTAATGTTTCACTCATAATCAAATTTAGCCTGTTCTATACCTGTTCTTTCTTGCAGGGTGCTCATGTTATGCTTTAGCCCCCTTCCAATCCTGTCTATTTTAATCGATTTCGCTCTCAAGGTAACGGTAATAATGCCCCATACTCAAGATTCTCGCTGTGTCTTCATTACCGGTTGCTCGAGTGGCATAGGCCTTACCATTGCTACCGGCCTGCATGAACGAGGATACCGGGTTTTTGCCAGTGCTCGAAAAAAACACGATGTCGAGAAATTACAACAACGGGGCCTGCATTGCCTGCAGCTGGATCTGGCCGATACAGACTCCATCACACAGGCAGTAAAACTGCTTTTAGAGCAAACAAATGGCCAGTTATTTACTCTGATCAACAACGGGGCCTACGGCCAGCCGGGCGCCGTAGAAGATCTGCAGACCGAGGTATTACGCCGTCAGTTTGAGACCAATTTTTTTGGCACCCACGAACTCACAAGATTACTGATACCCGCCCTTAGAAAACAGCAGCGCAGTCATATCATCCAGATAAGCTCAATACTCGGATTCATCTGTCTGCCCTACCGCGGTGCCTATAATGCCAGTAAATACGCACTTGAAGCATTGACTGATACCATGAGACTGGAACTCACCGGCAGCGGCATACATCTAAGCCTGGTTGAACCCGGCCCGGTAAGCAGTCGCTTCAGAGAAAATGCCTACGCGGCTTTTACTTCCGCCATTGATGTTGAAAATAGCGCTCACAAACTAGCCTATCAAAAAGAAATAAAGCGTATGCAGTCCGATAAGCCGATTCCGTTCACCCTGCCTGCCGAGGCGGTGCTGGAAAAAGTTATCCACGCACTGGAAAGTGGTAGACCGAAAATTCGTTACACCGTGACTAAACCCGCCCACGTATTCAGCTTCCTGAAACGGTTACTGCCAGACCGTTGGATGGATGCGATTCTAGCTTCGGCTTCAGGACACAAGAAAGACTAAACGTTTTAGGTATTAGGTATTAGGTATTAGGTATTAGGTAAAGCCTACACTTCTTAAAAATCAATCCAATACGTATGAAACCAGTCCGTCGGCGAGTTTCGGTTCGAACCAGGTGGATTTTGGTGGCATGACTTTGCCGGCATCGGCAACTGCCATTAGTTCATCCAGTCCGGTTGGAAAAAGTGAGAAAGCCACGGCCATCTCTCCGCTATCTACACGTTTCTCCAGTCCTTCCAGACCACGTATGCCACCGACAAAATCTATACGCATGTCTCGACGGGGGTCGGTGATATCCAATATCGGTGCGATAAGATTGCTGTCCAGCATCTGTACATCCAGTCGCTCAACGGCATCAGCAGAATCTGTGTATTCTTCATTAATAGACAGGCTATACCACTGGCCGTCCAGATACATACCATATTGACCTTTTTCAACCGGCTTCACCGGGGTATCTGATGCCGTAAGACTAATACGTTTTTTTATCTCAGCCAGGAAGCCCTCATTTGAATAACCGTTTAAATCTTTTACCACCCGATTGTAGTCGATAATGTCGACCTGATTATCCGGGAACATCACTGCCAGAAAGTGTTCACAGGGGCTATTTTCATCTGCCTGGTTTTCTTTCATGGCGCAGACTCGGCTGGCCGCCGCTGAGCGATGATGGCCATCGGCAATATACAAATAATCCATCTGGCTGAATGCCTGATTAAAGGCGGCAACCATCGCTGCATCATCAACCACCCAGAAGCAATGTCGCACGCCATCATCAGAGGTAATGTCGTAAACTGGGGTTTCGGTCTGCTTTTTCTCGACCAGTGCATCAACATCATCACGCTGTCTGTAAGTGAGAAATACCGGGCCGGTTTGAGCACGTAAGGCCTTGATCTGATTCACCCTGTCGTCTTCTTTTACCGGACGGGTGAACTCGTGTTTGCGAATGATATTTTTATCGTAGGCAGCGATAGAAGCGGCGGCGGCAATACCGGTCTGGACATGATCACCCATAGTCAGTTGGTAAATGTAGTAACAGGGAACCTCATCACGCACCAGCACGCCATCATTTATCATCGCATTAAAACTGTCGGCACCACGCTGGTATACCGATTCATCGTAAGGATCCGTACCCGTAGGCAGATCAATCTCCGGTTTGGAAACATGCAGGAAGCTCAATGGCTTATCACTTGCCAGTTCACGCGCTTCGGCAGTGTTGACTACATCATAGGGCGGGGCTACAACATCAGCCACCTTTTCAGCAACAGGCCGTAGGCCTCTAAATGGCGAAAGAAGTTTCATGTTCTGTTTTTAACTCTTGGTTGAATGAATTTTTCAGGAAAAATACTGATCTGGCATTATACAAGATTGTCCAGACAGAGTTGACCGTAATATACTGCACACATAAGTTTATGATACCTAGAACAACCTCTTCCGGAGTCACAGCATGACCGAACCGATTTCAAATACAGAGCAAATTCGTCAGTTTCACGCACAGTTTATCAATGCTGTAGCCGAAGCCTGTTTGAAACCTGATGAACGCAACGACCTGGAGCCTCTGCTAAAACAGGCCGAGCAGGCAGGCTGGAAAGACCTGGTTGCTATAATCCGCCGTATCTATAAAGGCCAGAGAGAAACCGGCATGCTGGAAATACTCGATGAAGAAGATCGTGTAATTGCGAGCAGCATACTTCAAGGGATTCAAAACCCCGCAACCCTGCCCGACCCAGAAAAGAAGCCAGACGGCACCATGGCTGCACCCGGACTGGCATCAATGATACAGGCCGCTGCTACGGGTAATGTCCAGGCACTGTCACTACTCGGTAACATGGGCGAACAAATGTCTAAAGTGGGCGGCGACATGTCTCGTATCTCAGGGATTTTTCGCAGGCTGATCGATGGTGAGCGGGATCCCGATACGTTAACCAAGGGCATGGCCAAGCAGGCTGAAGAACTGACTTTGTCGATACTTGAAGAACTTGGGAAGCTTGAAAAACATTAAATCATGTCATCAACCCCTACCCTGCCCGCTGAATGGGAGCATCAAAGCGCTGTTCTAATAAGCTGGCCGACGCAAGCTACTGACTGGCGGCATAATCTGGCGGCAACGGAATCCACCTACCTCGAACTGACGAAGCTAATTGCACAATACAGCCATGCTTATATCTG
Organism: Gammaproteobacteria bacterium; assembly: GCA_030636465.1. GTDB lineage: Bacteria > Pseudomonadota > Gammaproteobacteria > BMS3Bbin11 > BMS3Bbin11 > BMS3Bbin11. Next base: position 7,594 of record DAOVWW010000002.1, on the reverse strand, counting down.
CTGTTACGATTCTGATACCCGGCAGCAGGTTAAGAAGTATTGTCATGACTCAGGTATTCACGAAGAACGCTATACGCTTTTCACCATACCCTATGATGATACCTGGACCCGTGACTATGGACCGCTAAGTCTGCGCAGAGCAAATGATGTTGTCTGGCTCAATTTTAAGTTCAATGCCTGGGGTGGCAAATATGCGTTTCAACAGGATGCGCAACTTACGCAATCACTGCATCAGCACTTTAGAGACAGAAGAATTCTTGAAAGCAGTGATTTCGTCCTCGAAGGTGGCAGTATAGATAGCGACGGCAAGGGCACTATTTTAACTACCAGCCAGTGCCTGTTAGATCCAGCAAGAAATCCAGGACTGTCAAAGCAGCAGGTCAGCAGTAAGTTAAAAGAAACTCTGGGTGTACAGCGTATACTCTGGCTTGATCATGGGCATTTACTGGGGGATGATACGGATGCCCATATCGATACCCTGGCAAGATTCTGCCGCCCTGACACCATCACTTATGTACAATGTACTAACACTGCAGATCCGCATTTTAAGTCACTGGCTGCGATGGAGACACAGTTAAAATCATTTAAACAGACTAATGGCGAGGCATATCATTTAATACCCCTGCATCTGGCCGACAGCTGCATTAACTCGGAAGGTCAACCATTGCCTGCAAGCTATGTTAACTTTCTTATCATCAACGGTGCTGTGCTTGCCCCGGTATATGGTCTCGATACCGATGCACTGGCAATGACGCAATTGCAGCAGGCGTTTCCGGAGTACGAAATCATTCCCGTTCAATGTCGCTCATTGATCGAGCAATATGGCAGTTTGCACTGTATTACTATGCAAATGCTTTGAGTTTCAAGTTTCAATATATTAGGGAATATCTGGTTAATCGATGAAGCCCGTCATTACACCCTTCGGGCATTTCCTCCGGTCACGAGCACCGTAGCGCGACAATCTCATGTAACATAATCAATCACACGAGATTGCCACGTCGCTTTACTCCTCGCAATGACGATTTAATCAGGGGTTCCTTAGACTTTGTACTGTTATAATCTAACCTGGCAAATGTTGAAGCTAAGCACCTACATCTAATGACCCGTTCACATATTAAAGCAGGACTTATCCAGACATCTTTTTCGGATGACCGTGATAAGAACTGGAAAAAACTCACACAGCTGCTCGAACAAACAGCGAAAGCTGGTGCCGAACTGGTGGTGCTGCCCGAGCTGCATAACGGCCTCTATTTTTGCCAGCATGAAGACCGCCAGGAATTCGAGCGAGCAGAGCCCATACCCGGGCCTAGCACCGAATTTTTAGCAACGCTGGCCAAACGCCTGAACCTGGTCATTATAGGCTCAGCATTTGAACGCCGGGCAGCAGGTCTCTACCACAATACAGCAGTAGTGCTGGACAAGGATGGCAGTCTGGCGGGCAGCTATCGCAAGATGCACATACCTGATGACCCGGGATATTATGAGAAATATTACTTCACGCCCGGAGATACAGGGTTTACACCGATTCAAACCAGTATTGGGAAAATAGGTGTACTGGTATGCTGGGACCAATGGTTTCCCGAAGCGGCCCGATTAATGACCCTGGCAGGTGCTGACTGTTTAGTTTACCCGACGGCCATCGGCTGGGATCCAGTTGATGACGAGTCCGAGCAACAGCGGCAACTGGATAGCTGGGTCACGATTCAGCGTGCCCATGCCATCAGTAATGGTATTCCGCTGCTCGCAGCGAACCGTCATGGCCATGAAGCTGACCCGGATGGCAAGACGAAAGGAACAGAGTTCTGGGGCAACAGCTTTATCTGTGGCCCACAAGGTGAAATACTGTCGCAGGCAGCCGCCGCTGAAGATTGCCTGCTGCAGGCCGATATTGATCTTGGGCACAATGAGAGCATAAGACAAACATGGCCATTTCTGCGTGACCGTCGCATTGACGCCTACGCAGGCCTGGATCATCGTTTTCTTGATCAGGCATCTGAGAACGAACTCAAGAAAAACACTGGAGAATAATTATGACTGACTGCCTGTTTTGTAAAATGGTGAACGGTGACATACCACCCGATAAAGTCTATGAAGATGATGAAGTCCTTGCTTTCAACGACATCAACCCACAGGCTCCTGTACATGTACTGATCATTCCTAAAAAGCACATCGCCACACTGAACGACGCAGAGGATTCCGATACTCAAGTGCTAGGGCAACTCAACCAGGTAGCCGCTAAACTGGCTAAAGATGGCGGTTATGCTGACGATGGTTACCGAGTCGTGATGAACTGTAATACTGCAGGCGGCCAGGCTGTTTATCACATCCATCTGCATTTACTCGCAGGTCGCCAAATGAGCTGGCCTCCGGGTTAATAGACAAAAGACAAACACAAACATGAAAATCATCTACCAGCGAATCACTGCTTTCTTTGAAAGTACTATGTCCGTTTCGTCTACTGACAGCCTAGGTAACACCGACCATAAGAAGAATATGGCAGCGGCGGCATTATTCATTGAAGTACTGAAATCAGATTATGAACATCGCGATGAAGAATGGGCGGCAGTAGAAACAGCCTTGCACGAGTTATTTGGACTTAGCAGTGATGAAATAGCTCAGATCACAACACTGGCAGAAGAAGAAGTACACAATGCCACATCACTGCAAGTCTTCACCAGCTGTATCAATGAACAATACAGCAACGAAGAAAAAATAATAATCGTTGAAATGTTGTGGAGAATTGCCCTGGCTGATGGTGTCATCGACAAACACGAGAACCACATCATGCGTAAAATCGGTGCCCTACTTTATATTCCACATAAGGACTATGTGCGTGCGAAACAGCAGGCCAGGTTGCATAAACAATAAAAATTTAAATTAGTGCCCAGTTTACGGTTTGCGGTTTACGTAACACATAATACGTAACCCCTAACACAGCTCTTTTTATTTCTTCTTCACCACCTCAGCCGCCAGCAAGGCATTAATCAATTTTTCACTAGTCTCACTAAGCATTTTCACTTTCTCATTCAGCTCTGCGAGTTCCCGCTCAATTTTCTTCTGATCACCCTGCAGTCGAAGAACTTCCAGCTCAGCAGGGGCTTCAGTAGTCGTGTCTTTGGCGATCACCCAAACGGCTTCCTGTTTACCTATCTGAATCTTAATACTCGGACCTCGGCGCTCAAGAATTGTGGCTCTGGTCCCACAATTCAACTTCTCAGCTAAGGGTTGGGCCTCAGGGGCGGGGTAAACCTCCACCTGGCATGGCTTTGACGATTTAAGATAAACTACTTCTTCAGCAAAAGACAGGTTAACAACCAGTAAGCCTGCTAGCATTCTGGCAATGAATTTAATTTTTGTATAATACATTTTCCTGTCCTTACTGATTTAGTCGTGCCCGGAAAACAGCCTGTTTTCAACTGGAGGCCTCTCAGGGCGGCATACTCTACCACAAAAATATTTCAATACTTGATTTGACCTCGGCCACAGGGTTGGTAACAATCAATGCATATGCGTTAAATCAAGCCAAAGGACAAAATTATGATGCCATTGCATCAGATGTTCATCACATCAGCAAAAAAATACTCTTCTGAAATCGCCATAGTTGATCGCAACCTGCGAAAAAAACTCACTTATGGAAAGGCCCTGATTGGGGCGTTACTGCTGTCCCGCCGTTTCCGTCAATATAAAGACGGTTACCTGGGCATAATGATTCCAAACTCCAGCGGCAGCATCCTGACTATTGTCGGCACTTTATTTGCTGGCAAAGTCCCTGTGATGATTAATTATTCAACAGGTGCAGCTGAAAATGCTGAATTTGCTCAGCAAAAATGTAATTTCCATACGATTATTACCTCACGCGCCTTACTGGAAAAGCTAGGCTGCCGCCTGGTTCCAGGCATGGTTTTCATCGAAGATATTGTAGGATCAGTTTCGCTCTTCGAAAAGATCATTGCTGCCATCAAAGCAAAATCACCAAAGTTTATACTTCGCTGTCTGGTTCACAAAGGAGACATGGAAGAGACGGCGGTAATACTGTTCACCAGCGGTAGTGAGAAAGCACCAAAGGCCGTAGAACTCAGTCACAAGAATCTATCATCAAACATCGACACAGGGCTGAATGCCTTTCCCTTTGAGCACGATGACCGGATGCTCGCCATTCTGCCCTACTTCCATGTATTTGGTCACATGGCAAATCTCTGGCTGCCAATACAGCTGGGAATGAGAGTGATTGTTTACGCCAACCCCCTCGACTTCAAAACGATAGTACGCATCATCCATGAAGAAAAAGCCTCGTTAGTATTCGGCACTCCTTTCTTCCTCATGGGTTATTTAAAGCAGGCCAGTGTCGATGATTTCAAATCGATCAAGGCAATCGTCGCCAGCGCCGACAAATTACCGGCGACCTTACGTGAGGCATATCAGGAAAAACATGGCATTGAGATACTGGAAGCCTACGGAGCAACTGAAACCAGTCCGGTAATAAGCGCAAACCTGCCGGGAGCAAACAAACCCGGTAGTATCGGCCGCGTGCTAAAAAACATTCAGGTTCGCATCACTGACATCAATACCGGTAAAGATCTTCCCACTGGAGAAGAAGGCAATATCCTGGTTAAAGGTGATCTGGTGATGAAAGGCTACCTCGATGACCTCGAAGAAACCGCTCTAAAAGTTAAGAATGGCTGGTATGAAACCGGTGATATGGGTGCATTTGATGAGGATGGTTTTCTCTGGCACAAGGGTAGGTTAAAACGCTTTGCTAAAATCGGCGGTGAAATGGTATCCCTGGTGAGGATTGAATCCGTGCTGGTCAAGCATATCCCTGAAGATCAGGAATGTTGTGTGGTGGAAGTACCCGATGCCCGCAAAGGTGCCATGATAGTTGTCGCCATGACCACCGAACTTGATACAAAAGAATTGAAGCAAAAACTATCAAAAGAACTGCATTCTATTTCTATGCCGAAGAAATATTATGTGTTTGATGAACTGCCAAAAATGGGTAGCGGTAAAATTGATTTCAGAACGACCACAGAAATGGTTAAATCTGAAATGATCAAAGAAGTCGCTGAAGAAGAAATGAAAAAGCAGGCTAAGAAAAAAGTTGGCTCGGAAAAACCGACAGACAAGAATAAATAGTCTGTAAAAAAATAATGACTTGAACTGATACAACCTAAATTCTTTTCAGGTTTAAGCTGACAAAAACCTTACCCGTAGTTCAACTATCGACACAAAACAAACCGTCCAGGTGAAGTAAATAGTCTATCTGGTGGTAGCAAATGAACTAGCTCCTGCTACTTAGCACATGCCACATACTCATATTATGAGTGCCTATCATCAGCTCATTACTACCATTCAGCCACCATTAATAGCATACTTTTTGTATGGGTGTATTCTTCCAGTGCTTGTTTACGAATGACACTCAGAGGAAATAAAATGTCAGATCAATCTCGTAGAAAATTACTTAAATCCATTGCCGCAGGAAGTGGTGCAATCGCAGCTGGTAAATCATTACCCGAATCATGGAGCAAACCAGTTGTGGATTCTGTGATCTTGCCAGCTCATGCGCAAACCTCTCCACCAGGGGTCACCGGTATTACTGATCTTCGTCTGGTTTCGACCACGCTCACCATTGGTGGACCAACTGTGGACTACGATATTGATCTAAATAATGCCTCCGGTACGACGTTATCAGTCGTTGGCGTTCAAAGCTATATAGAGCAGGGTGTTGCAACACGTTCTGCAGGTGGGTTTTCAGTTGGATTCGCAAGCAGTTGTAATGGTGGAGCAGTTGGGGAACTGCCTCCTGGGAGCTGCACGCAGGCTTTTAGCATCATTGCTTCCAATGCCAACGCAGGGAGTGGTACATTGGTACCCGGGGCCGCAATCGCCTTACTTGAGCTACGAGACGATGGTGTTCTGATCGACGAGAGAGCTATTGGCGTTACGCTAGTTTAACGAATCAAAGGGGCCGCACTCGATAGTGGAGCTTTGATGTTCTGTCAGTTTAGACTTGAACAAATACAGATTCTGACATCGATACTGAATCTTAAACCATATCTAACCAGTATCGACGCCGGAAGCTGCTGAAACCCAGATCTTCTGATATTTCTTCAATCTGCTCCTTCTCTACACCCTGCCAGCTCAGGTGAGAGGGCTCACTCTGCAACGGCACTTGTTCGGATACCACTGTTAATTGACGTGCAAGTCGAGCATCGCCTTCATGCTTTGTCAGGAGTTGTTTAATTCTTTTCGCTCCTCTCAAGCCGCACTCTTCAACCTGATCCAGCCTGGCGTAAATACCATCAAGGTTTTCAAAACGCTGCAACAAACCTGCGGCTGTTTTTGGCCCGATACCTGGAATACCGGGGATGTTATCGACTACATCACCGGCCAGCGCCAGCATGTCGGCTATCTGATCGGGTTTCACCCCAAAACGTTGCAACACACCTTCATGATCAAGTTTGATATTACGCGCATAATCCCACCACTGATCCTGCTCATACTGTAACAACTGGGTAAGGTCTTTATCTGCAGTAATGACTGTAACAGGGTGCTGCTCTGCCCTCATCATTGACGCCATGGTCCCGAGGATATCATCTGCCTCAAACCGGTCACTGGAATACTCCGTAATACCCAGCGCACGAGTCAACCTGCGACACAGTTCAAACTGATATTTTAGTTCTGCCGGTGCAGGCTCTCTATTGGCTTTGTAGTCAGGGTAAATTTCATTACGAAAACATGTCGCTAAGCTGCCATCGAAGGCACAAGCAATATAAGCTGGTTTTAATTGACGTAACAGACTGGTGAGAAAATCAGCATAACCATACACGGCATTAACGAGATGACCACTACTATCCGTCACCTCATCCTGATAGGAAAACCATGCACGGAAAATGTATATACTTGCATCCACAAGATACACACGCTCTTTTAAAGTTTCTTTCGATGTCATAGTAATACGTTAGGGAGCCTTTTATTAATAAAACAATGCTGGCGTAGTGTTGAATAATTCAAGATAATTAAGCCTCTAACGAGGAGTAAAGCATGGCGCAATACATCTACACGATGAACCGGGTGAGTAAAATCGTACCACCCGGACGAAAAATACTTGAAGACATTTCATTATCATTTTTTCCCGGTGCAAAGATTGGTGTACTTGGCCTAAATGGTTCTGGTAAATCTACTCTGCTGAAGATTATGGCAGGCATAGATACTGAAATCGAGGGAGAAGCACGGCCGCAGCCCGGTATTAAGATAGGCTTTCTGTCACAGGAGCCACAGCTGGATGAAAGCCTGGATGTACGGGGTAATGTTGAACTGGGCGTCGCTGAAACCAAGGCACTCGTTGACCGTTATAATGAAGTCTGCGCACGTTTTGCCGAGCCTATGGAAGATGACGAAATGAATTCCCTGCTGGAAGAGCAGGGAAAACTGCAGGTAGCGATTGAAACTGCCGGTGCATGGGAGCTTGACCGTAAACTTGAAATTGCTGCTGACGCCTTGCGCCCTGGGACGCTGATGTCAGTAAATTATCCGGAGGCGAGCTTCGCCGTGTCGCCCTGTGTCAGTTATTACTCTCAGCACCAGATATGTTGCT
>DAOVWW010000321.1 GCA_030636465.1 Gammaproteobacteria bacterium | reverse complement strand
CAACGTTACTGCAATGACTGCACGTGTAAGGCTGCAGCAAAAGTTTTCCAACCCATCGAAGCAATGGGTAAATGCAAGATATGTTTTCCCGATGCCTGAAACCGCCGCAGTGCATGCGATGACGTTAAAAATAGGTGAGCGTGTTATCCAGAGTGAGGTGCAGGAAAAACGGGAAGCTAAAAAAAAACTATGAGAAAGCAAAAAAAAGCGGCCGTCAGGCATCCCTGGTAGAGGCAGAGCGTAGAAACCTGTTCACGCTTTCTGTTGCGAACATCGCACCGGGACAGATTGTTGAAGTAGAACTGGTATATCTGCAGGTAGTCGATTACAGGCAAGGGGAATTCTCTCTGCGATTACCGACTACACTGACACCACGGTATATACCAGGTAAGCCATTAATGGATGATGCAGACCTTAATGCACAATTAAGTCACGGTAGTTCTGGCTGGGGACAGGATACTGACGAGGTAACCGATGCATCGCGAATTACACCTGTACAGGTAAGCGATAGCGGTGATTCACACACGATACAATTTACTGCAATCCTGGATGTAGGCCTTAATCTTCAATCAATTTCGAGTCCCAGTCATGAGGTGGATTGGCGACGTGACTCTGGCAGTTACCAGGTTAAATTCAAATATCAAAATGAGAAAATGGATCGTGACATCGTGTTGAGATGGTTGCCGGTACCATTGGATCAGCCACACAGCGCCTTCTTTACAGAAGAAATAGATGGCCGGAGTTATGCCACCTTGATGTTAATGCCGCCAACGACATCAGGTGCCGGGGTCTTGCCGCGTGAAGTGATTTTTGTCATTGATACATCCGGTTCCATGCAGGGGGCTTCTATGCCCCAGGCGCGGCGGAGTTTACAGCTTGCTTTTGAGAGACTGCAACCACAGGATACATTTAATATCATAGATTTTGATTCAAGCGCACATCAGTTATTTTCTGAGTCGAAAAATGTAAACCAGAGAAATTTGGAGATAGCGCGTGAGTTTGTGCATGATCTGGTCGCTAATGGCGGTACGAATATGGCCGCGGCACTGGATCTTGCGCTGGTAAAAGGAGATTCAGAGAACAGGCTTAGGCAGATTGTATTCATTACTGATGGCAGTGTAGGTAATGAGGCCGCCCTGTTTGCAAAAATAGCCAATAAGCTAGGTTCCTCGCGATTGTTTACCGTGGGTATAGGGTCAGCACCTAACAGTTTCTTTATGCGTAAAGCCGCTCAGTTTGGCCGCGGTACATTTACCTATGTGGAGCCAGGAAGCAGTATTGAAAAACGGATGTCAGAGCTGTTCTCGCAACTTGAAAAGCCTTCATTAAGAGACATCAGGGTTGACTGGCCAGAGTCATCAGATGTAGATCAACTACCGAAGAATATCCCAGATTTATATTATGGCGAACCTTTATTGATTACCGCTCAACTTAATCCCGGTATGATGAAAGTTCATATAGGTGGACAACTTGCCGGCCAGCAATGGCAGCGCACTCTGTCAACAGGGTCATCAATTCGTGATTCGGGACTTGCAACTTTATGGGCAAGGAAAAAGATTGATCAGCTACTTGATTCTATGGTGACCGGTGCTGAGGAATCGAGCATAAAACCAGAAGTAATTAAGTTAGCCCTGAAACATGATCTGTTAACACGTTATACGAGTTTTGTTGCAGTTGATAAGACACCGGTAAAACCAGAAAATGAAGAAGCAGTTGATAAGCATACGCCTAATTTGATGCCGAAAGGAAACACGATGGCATTATCATTCCCGGCAACGGCGACGACAGCCAGTTTGAGTTTCTATCTGGGGCTGTTATTTCTTTTTGTAAGCCTTCTGCTTGTTTTGAGGCAGAGACGAAAATGTTAAAGCCGGTGTATTACCCGCTATTATTCAGTTTCTTGTTAAGTACTATTTTCTTTGGAAATTCTGCCTGGATACACAGTAAAGCGTTCCTGGCACAGCTATTGATAGATCAAGCCTGGGGGGAATCACTGGAAACCGGGCAAACAAAACCACCGTGGCCATGGGCAGATTTCTGGCCGGTCGCACGACTAGTGGTGAAAAGTAGCGGTAATAAGTTTTATGTATTGAGCAATGCCTCAGGTGAGTCACTGGCATTCGGCCCCGGTCATATGAATGGCAGCGCTGCACCCGCAACCACGGGGACTAGCGTTATTGCAGCACACCGGGACACACATTTTAAATTTCTTAAATATATTAAAAAAGGTGACATTATTAATGTACAGCGCCCTGATGGGGCTATGTTTGATTATCAGGTAAGTGGGAAAAAGGTCGTTGACACTCGCCAGGCAAAACTGACACTGGATCCAGTGCGATCAGAAATGAAGTTAGTCACCTGCTATCCTTTTGATGCGGTGCTGCCGGGTCAGACGAAGCGGCTGATTGTTGAATTGGTGAATGTGGGTGATCAGATGCCAGGTAGCCTCTGATAATCGAGAAATTAGCAGTTGCACCGACAGGTGGTCACAGGTATAGTGCGCGCCCGTTTTCGTTTCTATACCCTGCTTTAGGACTACGACCATGCGCTCACTTGGACACCAGATTATTGCTGAATTCTATGACTGTAATCGTGATTGCCTGAATGATGTTGAATTTATTCGCACTGCCATGGTGGATGCGGCTGAAAAGGCAGGGGCCACAATAGTCACTGAAACCTTCCACCATTTCTCGCCACATGGTGTTTCAGGCGCGGTGATAATTGCCGAAAGCCATCTGTCTATACATACCTGGCCTGAATACGGTTATGCCGCTGTAGATTTG
>DAOVWW010000101.1 GCA_030636465.1 Gammaproteobacteria bacterium | reverse complement strand
TATGACCGGGGCATGGATAGAAGCGCGGCCCTGATTGAGGCTGCAAAAACACGCCTGCGTCCCATACTTATGACCACGTTAACTACTGCGGTAGGCATGCTACCTCTTGCGCTGGGCCTGGGCGAGGGAGCAGAGATGCTGCAACCTCTGGCGATCAGTATTGTCTCGGGGTTAATCTTCTCAATGTTCGTAACACTGCTGCTAGTGCCACTTATTTACCAGCTATTTCATCGGTAAAGCGATTATTTATTATGACCACTGATATAGGCGTGCAGGGGTTTAGTCTTTTCAAACTCATCTAACTGTTCATCGCTGGCACTGGTCTGATGTGTTGATTTCCATTCGCTGTATGGCATACCGTACACTGCCTCGCAGGCAGTATCATAATCCATTTCCACACCCTCTTCTTTTGCTGCCTGCAGATACCATTTGGAGAGGCAGTTACGACAAAAACCCGCAAGGTTCATAATATCTATATTCTGCACATCAGTACGTCGTTGCAGATGCTCAACCAGTCCACGAAATGCCGCAGCTTCCAGTTTTATGCGTGTATCGTCGTTCATAATTATCCTTATTTATTATCAATGTATTAAATTTGGTGACCTTATCCAGCAGCCCCTATTAACTGGGTTCATACCAGGGTGGCTATGCTTTCGAGATCAATTCTATCTGAGCCAGGTATTGCTTCCAGTACTCATTCTGATTTGAGCCTAGCTCATAGAGGAAATCCCAGTCATACAATCCAGAGTTATGACCGTCATCAAAGAAAATCTTTAGTGCATAATTCCCGACGGGTTTCATTTCTGTGATGCTGACAGCTTCTTTTCCGGTGACTAAGATTCTGCCTTTACCATGCCTGCCACGCACTTCCTTTGATGGTGAGAAGACGCGCAGATACTGCCAGGGCAGATTAAAACTTTCGCCCGAATCAAAGCTCACCTCAAGCGTGCGGCTACTCGTGTGCAGGGTTATGTCTGTTGGATGTTCTTTTTTACTGTTAGAAATGATTGTATCCTGACATCAAATATTTATTACCGAAACCTGGTTGCGCCCGCTGTCTTTCGCAGCATAAAGTGCCTTATCAGCGCGCGCAAGAATATCGCTCAGGCTGGCATCTGTCGACTCTAGTTGCGCCACACCAAAACTGGAGGTTACAGATAAGATTAAATCACCGGCTTTTAAAGGGCTCTGCTCAATCTTGTTGCGGATCTTTTCAGCTAGTATCTCACCGCCATTAAGCCCCCCCGTGGTCAACACCAGGAACTCTTCACCTCCTATACGAAAAACAAAATCACTGACGCGACAGCAGTTGCGCATAATCTCTGATACATGAGTCAAAACATGGTCGCCGACTATGTGTCCATATTTATCATTAACTTGTTTGAATTTATCCAGGTCAGCAAGGATGACCGTAATACTATTTCCCTGCCGTTTTGCGTCAGATAACAGCTTTGGATAAAGGTCATACAAATAACGCCGGTTATATAATCCCGTCAGTGAATCAGTAGTCGCTTGCTCTTCCAGTAGAGATTGTACCTGATCCACTTCATCCTGCTTTTCTTTCAGGCGTATTACCATGTCCTGAAACTGGTTAATCAAATAGCCAAACTCATCCCTGGTTTGTACCGTCTCGATTTCAGGGAATTTACCTTCACCTACCTGATGCATCCTGCTAACCAGGCGGCTCACTGGTCGACTGAAATTGCGTATCATGGCTATGCCAATGATCAGGATAACAATACTTGCCCCGAGAGCGAGTGCAAGCATTTGAGAACGAATCAGGTCAAGTTGTCCGGTAAGCTCTGGATTTGAAAAACCAAACCAGACCTCAGGTAAATTTTTATCGGAGAAATACGTTACTTTACTCACCAGGTAATTGTCCCCTCCTAGCTGTAACTGTCCATATTTCTCTTTAAAGCTCTGCCCTATCAGACCACCTTCCAGTGAAGAACGAAGTATCTTGCCATTAGAAACAACAAAAAACTGGCCAAAGCCAACACTTCGTGCTGTCTCTATCAGACTGGCATCCATGGTGTGGGTCAGCACCACATTGCCAAGGAATTCATTCTGGTAAAAAACAGGCATAACCGTTGCCATTTCGATGCTATTTTCAGTTGTGTAGTAAAACACCTCACCACCAGGTTTATCGGCAGTGCGGTATTTATTCACGGCTGCCAGCAATTTTTTATCATCGCCGCCAATCAATACCTTTCCTTGTTTAGATATGATGGCTGCACTATTGAACCGCAACCACCCAAACTGTCGTTGAAATAAATCTTTCAATGGAGCGGTTTCAGTACCAATACTCACCACCACAAACATATACTCACGCAACTGAACATTATTACTGATCAACCTGGCGCTCTGCTCTAACTCATGCTCTTCGAGTTTAATCTTGGCATTGAGCTGGGAGACAAATAAGCCCAAATTGCGATTGGCCACATCAAGGATGGCATCACGGCTTTGACTGTAGAAAAAGAAAAGCACACCAATCAAAAACACTTCAAGCAATACGACATAGAGGATAAGTCGATTTCGATAGGTATGTGGAGGCGTCATAACTTACTGTCGAATTGGAACGAGCTCGTATTCTTTTGCCACCCGACTAAATTCCGGTCCTGTTTGCACGCGATCAATAATAGCCATGACATCCGCTGATGCCTGCTTATTGGTCACAGCTGATAACACGCGATAGAAAGGATAACGGCCAGCACGAAGATTACCGGCGGTAGGAGAAAAACCACTCACACTTACACTTTTTACATTACTGTCTGATCCAAATACCCAGGTAGCACCGGTATGGCCAATAGCACCGGGGAAATCAGTGACGCGTTTAACCATCTCTGCTGCACTTTTCACATTAAGTCGATCTTTACGAAATGATTTTGCATCAGGCAGAATAGTTTTCCAGTGTCCGGGTCTGTGCTTACAGTGCAGGCGAGTCACTACCACAACAGGTTTGTCTTCACCCTCTACTTCAGCCCAGTTAGTGATTTTACCGCTGAAAATATCACTCACCTGTTGCTGTGACAGGTTCTGAACTTTATTTTGTTTATTTACCAGAATAAGAATTGGCTCTTTAGCAATAGGATGAACCTGGATATCTTTCTCATGCACCTCTTTATCACTTAACGGGCAGCAGACAAAACCAAAACTCTCTTTACCCGGCTGATTCTGCTGCGCCATTTTTATCCCTGCATTACAGCCCATGCCCAGCATAGATTCCTTGCCAAACAATTCTACTGTTCGTCCGCTACTTTGCTGCAGTGCCGGCTTCAGGTCATTAAAAATTACCCAGGCGAAATGTGCACCAGCGCCTATGATAGCTGGCTTATTATCCTTATTAATAGCTTTATCATCGGCGTACACAATAGTGCACAGTAAATTGAACAGAATAAACAACAAAAGCTGCGCCCTTGCAGTAAAAGATGTAGTCATAGAATTTTCTCCCCCTAAATTGCTGATCGATCAAAAAACTATTACCAAGAATTTGGCCTGTTTTGATCTTCTGCCAGCTGATGCTATTTTTATTATTACTATCAATAGTATAGACAATAATTTTGTCTTATGAAGGGCCTTTATAATTTATCTTTGCAGAAAATAGACAAATATTCACAAGCTGCCCTAACAATTCACAAGTCATCACCATGTTGCCCATAAGCGCTGTCATAGCAAAACTTACGTGAAACAAATATCCCATATAATGAACAGGACAACACCACGGCATTGCCACTCTTGCTCGGTAGACTCTTTACCATGCTTATTGAAAGAGATATTGAGTTGCCATTCCGTGAGTGGATTGAGCCACGGCAGGGATTATGCGGCCAGTGCCCTGTCATAGAAAAACCCCGCAAGCGTCAGCGTGTGTAAAAGCAGACATGTGATTCATCACATAGCTCTCTCCTATAGCACCAGGTGACGCTTTTATTAATTAACTTGAGAGATATTTAAGGTATTTAAATTATGTGGGAAATGACATTAAATGGATTAAAACCCTGCCCTTTTTGTAAATCACAGAATACGAAAGAAACTAGCAAAGACCAGGTACATTGTCATGATTGTAATGCTAGTGCATCTATAGATAGGTGGAACAATCGACCACTTGAAGATGAGCTTGTAGCGGGTGCGTTAAAAATTGCTGTGAACTCTTGTCACATGTCGTTTAATTCAGGTCACAATGAAATCAATAAATAAGTTATAAACTTAAAACTCAATTTAGTTCATATACTTTTAGGATACGCACAAAAAAGCCGCAATCGACGAAAACCGTTGCGGCTATTAGGTATTATATGGTGGGCCGTGGCGGGCTCGAACCGCCGACCCGCTGATTAAGAGTCAGCTGCTCTGCCAACTGAGCTAACGGCCCATGTTACATCTACAACAAACAAAAAAATGGGGTGAACGATGGGGCTCGAACCCACGACGACCGGAATCACAATCCGGGACTCTACCAACTGAGCTACGCTCACCATAAACTATTTGGGATTAATTGGGGTCAGAGTCAAGACTCTGACCCCAATTATCCTGAACTTTCCGGCACCACAACAAATAATGGTGCGCCCGAGAGGACTCGAACCTCTAACCTACGGCTTAGCTTACCACTACAGTTTTCACTGCTTGAGAAAAATTCTCAATTTGTGGTCTGGACTATATCTTCACCATCTCAGGTGGGACACGTATAGTCTCTACGGATCCTGGCGTTTCCCTTCCCTGATCTACCAGCTTGCGCTCATTCGATCAGGTACGGCCATGAGTATAAGCTCTAGCCACCAGTTTCCTCGGTATTGCCAACGTTTACACGTAAGGTTTCACCGATACAGTATCCTCCACTTCGCCCGTTCTGTTTCCGAACGAAGGCTCCTACGCAACAATCCTGACTCTAAATTAATAAATAATTACGTGCCAGGCGTCAGCTGAAGGCCGTTGCTCTATCCGGTTGAGCTACGGGCGCCATAAACGCCAATCACAAATATTACAAAGCCGGCCGTGTTTTCAGTCACCTGTAAACCCGATCGTCCTGATAAAAAATGGTCGGGGTAGAGAGATTCGAACTCCCGACATCCTGCTCCCAAAGCAGGCGCGCTACCAGGCTGCGCTATACCCCGTTACCGTCCTGTCGGCACACCGGCAGGACGGACGCGAGACTATACTTTTTGTGGTGTCTCAGGTCAATGTCAAAAATGACCAATTATGGCCTTGAATTTACTCCCTGAGACGCTATATATCACCTTATTTATCAAATTTGATGTCTCCAGAGGAAAATACTGATGGCCAAGACCAAAGCCAAACCGGAAACCCATAGTTTCCAAACCGAGGTGCAGCAACTCCTGCACCTGATGATTCACTCACTTTACTCCCACAAGGAAATCTTCCTGCGTGAGCTTATTGCTAACTCTTCAGACGCATGCGACAAACTCCGCTTTGCCAGCGTTCAGGATGGTTCGTTGATGGAAGATGGTGAAGAACTCGCCATTACCATTGATATCGATAAAGAAGCCCGTACTCTACGGATCACCGATAACGGCATAGGCATGAGCCATGATGAAGTGATCGAGAACCTGGGCACCATCGCCAGTTCGGGCACTAAACAGTTTGTAGAGTCCCTGAGCGGTGACGAAGCTAAAGATGCCAGTATGATCGGACAGTTCGGTGTTGGTTTCTACTCAGTCTTCATGGTCGCCGATAAAGTGACCGTAGAATCCCGTCGTGCCGGTGAATCAGCAGACTCAGCCATCAGCTGGTCTTCAAATGGTGAAGGCGAGTACACGCTTGAATCAACCAGCCGCGAAGAACGCGGCACCAGTATCACCCTGCATATGCGCGAAGACGAAGATGAATTTCTGGAAAACTTTCGCTTACGCAGCATAATCGAAAAATATTCTGATCACATCACCCTGCCCATCCGCATGAAGATGGATGAGGAAAAAGATGAGCTGGAGCAGATCAATAAAGGTGCTGCTCTCTGGGCCCGTGCCAAAAACGATATCTCTGAAGAAGAATACAATAACTTCTACACCACTCTTTCCTATGATCCTGAGCCTCCGATGTCAGTATTGCACAACCACGTTGAGGGTAAGCTGGAATACACATCACTTTTGTATATCCCGACTAAGGCTCCTTATGACATCTGGG
>DAOVWW010000104.1 GCA_030636465.1 Gammaproteobacteria bacterium | reverse complement strand
TCGTCATATACCGGTAGATCAGCATAAAATTGGTCAGTGTTTGATTTTTCAGATTTCATTTTTTTAAAATGGTTTGCACAATATCAACCGCCGCGACGATGTGCATGGATGCACAAGTTTCGTGAGAGGCAGGATGCCGTAAACGATGGCGCACATTCCTCAATAAACCTTCTTCCTCTTGAAACTTGGAACTAATCTATTCTAGTGATGAAAAAAACTCCCAGATAATTTCAGATGCGTCGATATCCTGACTTACTTTACCCAATATTTTCTCAGGCAGGAAACTCTTTCTTCCGGGCCAGGTATGTCCACCACCCAGTACTTTATATAGTTCGACCCTTGAGCTATTACCAGCCCCTTGCCAGATAGTTTTTCTGATTGAGAGGCCATCCTCTGGATCTTTGTCAATCACAGTTTCCAGCGGCTGAACTGATAACAAATCATTATTTCTCAGCCACAGTTTAATTGTTTTATCGGTCGAGAGTACCCTGCCACGTGTTTTGATCTGGCCATTCCTTCTTTTCCTCGGAGACAGGGTGACGACCACATCCCCACCTGAGTAAGGCATCAAAGGATCATCAGTACCATTGATCATTAATACTGCAACCGGTGAAGCTGGATTAAAATTCAGGTTTGCAGGTAGCTGGGCCGTCAGTGTAGCGATCGCTCTGAAACGTGTAGAAGCTTTTACAGCAAGCTGCTGAGTGAAAATACCACCGTTGGAAATTCCTACAGCAAATATTTTATCCTTATCAATAGAAAAGTTCTTTTCCAGGCTTTCTAATATGTGCAACACGAATTCAACATCATCTATACGACCATCCGGTTTACTCATTGCAGTGAGCATGCGCTCATCGTACCAATGACCCTTTTCACCCTGTGGAAAGACTGCAATAAACCCATGCTTTTCAGCCAGTGTTGTAAAACCTGAGAATCTGGCCATTTTACTGGCCCTGCCACCACCTCCATGAAAAACTATCACCAAGGGAAAAGCCTTCTTCGATTCCATATATGGCGGCTGGAAAATATAAAACTTTCGACTCAGACCATTCACGTCGATAGTAGAGCTCTTTAAACCATCGTTTGTTTTTGCATACAGCTTGCTCGGACAAGACATAATGGTCAGAACAAAAACACTTATCCATAATGTATTCAAGAAAACTGGTTTCATCTTGATATGTCTTTTTTGCTGAATTTTCATTTTCTTATATACCGTTTATCTCTTCTTCATTAACATCTCATCTGCGATGATGAAAATATTTACCATTGAAGAGTACATTCTTATACTATTATAGAAAGAATACAGGAGGACGGCATGAAACCAGTTATTTTATTTTTAGCACTATTCATCTCCATTACAACAAATGCTGATACGGTGAAGAAATGGACCGACGATCAGGGTAATGTTCATTATGGAGACCAAAAGGCAGCAAAATATGTAAAAGGGACTAAAACATTAGAAATAAAAGACACTTACGACCAGGAAGCCTACGACGAAGGCATTGAGCGCCATAAAGAAACCGAAGAGATTGGTGATCAACTGGAAAAAGAGCGCATCGTTGAAGAAGAAAAACGTAAGGAAGAAGAGAACGAACCTGTTAGCCCTCCTCCCTCATCTGGCAGAACCACTATCATCAACCCATCTGTAATCAGCAATCAGCCCTATCGGAATCGCCCGGGTTTACCCACTGTAAACCCTCGCCCTGTACAGCTGCCGACTAGTGTGAATTAGCTCGAAGGCTCTCAAGCCAGATAGTTTTTAACTTCGCACTATCAGCCTTCAGTTCGGGTATTTGGAGAAAAGCTGAACCTTGCAATGCATCTAAAAGTGGGAGACTGCCATAGATATCATCTCTTAATCTGTGGATGAGCTTCAGGGTTCTGAAACCGTCAAACCAGACATTGAATTGATTACAGGCACCCTGTAATGATTTAGATCTTTTTGTTGCTGCCTGCAGATTGTCAAAGATATTTAGTTCATCTAGTAATTTTTCCAGCCATTTTCTTCGGCTGCTGCTGTCCTTAATCTTCAGTTGCAACACTTTATCCAGTGATATAATAAATTGTTTCTGGCCTTGTTTATCATTCAAATTTTCACCCTCAAACCAGGCTAGTACAGCTTTGTTAAAAGTCTTTAGGAAATAAAATACTCCCGGATGATAAACCGTATATGCATCTCCACTAAGATTCATTTTATCGATAGAAATTGTTCCCTGGCCTGTTCCAAAAGGCACTCTGGTAGATGCCCTGGTTAATAACTTTATTGGTTTCCCTTTCAGCGTAATCATCGCACCGACCTTGGCCAGCTTGTTCTGAAAATAAAAATCTTCCCCCGCCATACGTTTCGGGAATCCACGAGTTCTTGCATACGCCAGGGCATCAAAGGCCAGTAGACTTCCAATTGACGGGTAGGCATAACTGGACCCTGCCCATTCCAATCCCTCCACATAATAACGTAGCCATAGTTCATAATCAGTTAATGCAGACCAGTACCTCTGGTGATCATGCTGTTCCATTTCCGGGTCTGGAATATGCTGATAGGGATAGATAAAACAGCTGGGAAGCAGACTGTTACCGTCTATACTTATGTGCGGCTCAGAGGCCCTCAGGAAATAATCATCTGGCACCCTGGCATCGGCATCAGTCGTATGTATCCAGGGACAGCTTATCCATCCGTGGGCTATTAGATATAGCGCAATATCTGCACCAATTTTTCTAACCAGGCCGACTCCCTGGTCAGAGGGGATTAACCATGGTTTCTGTGATCGATCAACGATAAGAATATCAATATTTTTCCAGCTCACAAGTGACTGGGGGCAGGTATTATCAGGGTTAAGGGAGGCAGCAACCGGCGTACAGTGCTTGCTGAACCAGTCCCGCATCTTTCGATTGGATAACTTGAATTCAGCCTCTCGTGCTGCATTGCCATTCAGCACGACGATACAAAGTACTTTTTTATTGCTTCTAGCTACCCAGCATTCATTGATGGAATCTAGCGCTCCGGGCAGAAATTCATCTTCTCCACAGGCAGGAATGGTAACCACATAATCCCAGTCGCGTTCTGCTAGATGTGAAAGTTGTGAAGACTGTAGTCGCGCTTCAGGTGCAGAATATTGGGACAGGTATTTATCTACTGTTCGCTGATCCCTGGGTTCATACAATGGAACTGAAACCTGGCTTTTTTCTATCATAAAAGGATAGCGTGGATCATTCCGTAGTGATCAACACCAGCTGAGCTGGTTATTATCATGCTCTAGTAATTCGGTGATGTTTGCCTCGATGACGCGGTAACCGATATTGCCGTACAACTTTTGCCGGCCATCATTCATCACATAGGAAGGGCTGCCTTCCAGTTTTAATAATTCCTTCTTTTCCATATCACTCATTAAAGCAGCAAGGGCTGTCCCATCATTTAAAACTTGTTCGATCTCTGTCATTGGCAGCTGCAGTTCCTCAGCAATATTTTTCAGCACTGAAATATTACCTATATCCAGTGCATCTACAAAGAAAGCACAGCGGACCCGCCACAATGTTTCTTCAAATACAGTTTTGCCATAACTTGCACTAACGGAAGTAGAAATCAGCTCTTTTTCTTCCAGCAGTTGTACGGCTTTTAAGAAACAATGACTCATCGCTGAAGTCTTCGGCCTGGTACTTTTCCATATCTCAGGGTTCACATGGAGATGAGGAAATGCTTTAGCCGCATCAATGACATGTTGAGCAAACCCTGTATAGCTGCCCCGATCTTTCCAGCCCTCTCCAATCCGCTGCTCTGTATTGCCAAATACTGAAATAAAATGATGTTTAACTATGATTTTTTCACCAAACTTTCCCTCTAATTCATCCAGACGAATTTGTGCAGCATAGGCCCAGAAACAGAGCACATCAGAAAAGTATGAAAGTTTTATTTGTTTTTTCATGGCATCTTTATCAATTATTTTTTGGCAACAATGGCGAGCTTGATGACTACTACTTTGACGTCAAAACCCTCACGCCATTACTATAATCCTGATCAAATATTTCAGCCTGCGCAGCATATGATTGTGATCGCTGCAGCCATAATTGTGCCACTTTATCACTGGGCCATAAAGCCGTGTATTTCACAAAGGCCTGCTGCGCCAGTTCAAACTCGTGATTTAATATCAAGTCTAAAGCCTGGTGATAACTCTGCAATTTTTTGTCCAGGCCTTCCATGTTTTGCATCGGTTCAAAGATATCGATGCCAACCGTTTTTCCCTTCATCTGTACGGTATCCAGGCGACGGTAGACGACGTTACTCTTCTGCTCAGACTGGCTTATCACTGCGGCGCGTGTTTCACCGGTAACGACGATACCAGCCCCATATAATTTACTTAAGCCTTCCACCCGGGAAGCAATATTGACCTGGTCGCCAAGTACGGTGTAATTCAGGCGGTCTTCCGATCCCATCAAACCAGAGACGACCTGGCCGGTGTTAATACCGATACCAATATTTATCTCACAGCCATACTTGCTGCTTACTTCTTCATTAAATAAAGCCACGGCTTTACACATAGCGTGTGCTGCCTGAACTGCGTGACAGGCATGCTGGGCATCATCAACAGGCACACCAAAAATTCCCATCACTGCATCGCCGATAAATTTATCGATGGTGCCGTGGTATTGCTGTATGCAAACGTTAATACGGGTGAAATATTCGTTTAACATTTCCAGCAGCTCGTTTTCGCTTAATTGTTCACTGAGGGAAGTAAAGTCTCTTATGTCGGCGAATAATATTGTTGCCTCGCGGGTTTCTCCACCGAGATGAACGCCCTGCTGCAACAAATGATCTGCCACCTCCCTGGATACTGACTTATCCAGTGCCAGGCGTATTTTTTCTTTCTCTGCCAGCGAAGCACTCATCTGATTAAACGACTCACCGAGCTCGCGGAATTCATCCCGGGTTCGGATATCCAGGTGTTGACTAAAATCTTCCTCTGCAATCGCACGAGTTGCTTTACGCAACAAGTAAATGGGACTTGATACGCTATAGGCAAAAATATAACCAAGGCCTGCCGCTATAACGAGCGCTATCAGCGCGATGGTCAACATCACATACTTAATCGCCTGTATAAAAGCTAATGACTGATCCAGTGACTGCGCTACTGCAAAATCAGGGATAAATGGATTCTCCGGCAACATGTAACGCAATAGGTAGCGCTCACCCTGCAGATTAATTTCATTTGTGTCGCCCCCCTGATCCGTCCCTGATCTGGTATTCATCACCAGATCAGCAAAGGTCAGGGATTTATTTGATGTTGAGGTTTTTATCCCGTTTGACGCTCTATGATTATTCCAGCTAGTTGCCAGGTATGCTGTATCAGTGGCAATCAGCAACTCTGTGCCCGTCAATTGACTGATCTTCTGTAATTCCTGTTCTCCCAGCCGGGTGACAAGAATTACTGTGCCAAACATTTGATCACCAATAAATACTGGCAACATCACCCATTGTAGCCAGACATCACCCAGTACAGCTAAACCAACAACCTCTTCCCCCTCAAGACCCGATTGATAGACAGCTTGCTTGTTTAACTGCTGCCAGAATAGCTCTGTCTCGCTAGAGCTCGCTAGCAACGCCCCTTCCTCATCAGTAACCAACAGCATGTCAGCCAGGATTAACCTTGGTAAGACTTCCTCCATCACAATGTCATCACGGGTAACCCGGCTCAGACTTTTATCAGTAATCACGTCCTGGATGAGCTTGCTGTCTGACACAGTAACGGCCTGGCTAAACAAACGATCAAAACGATCATCCATGCGTTGGCTTACAACATTCTGTGCCTGTTCCAGGCGCTGTTCAATAACCAGACGGAATTCTTTTTCAATTTCATGGTCTACCGCAACAAATGCCAGGCCTAAAATCAATAAAGCTACCGTGGCAATAATCAGAGAGAGTTTGTAGCGAAAGGGGAACATCACGACGATTTTCTATTTATAAAAGCCACGTGATTTTGCTCTATATTTGTTCCCCTCTTTGTTCAGATGGGCCTCCAGTTCTCGAACTACCCGGGTGCTGTTCAGGCTCAGCTCTGGCAAGTTTGTGTCTTGTTTCACAGAAATTGGCAACTCGACAGATCC
>DAOVWW010000116.1 GCA_030636465.1 Gammaproteobacteria bacterium | reverse complement strand
TCGGAAATTTTGCTGTACCCTTAAACATCATATGCTCTAGTACATGGGATACGCCGGTAATACCGTCCGGTTCATAACTGCTGCCTATCCGATACCAGACCTGTGCAACGACCACCGGTGCCCGGTGATCAGGCTTTACCAGTATTTTCATTCCATTGTCTAAAATCACTTCAGTGACATTGCTACTTTCAACTTCAGCATAGGCTGAAAAAGAAAACATCATTAGTGCAGAAAATAGTGTTTTCGCTACTCTTTTCAGAGGTGTTCCTGTCATTACAAAATCCTTTAAATATCTTTAAAAATACAGTAAATATTAATGTGAAATACCCTTTTAACCTTCATCCACTCAGGCCGACAATGTTACGATACGGCAAAGGGGTGCCCAACATATTTTGAGCTGCCCTAATTCGGAGGATCGTATCATAGACAATAATAAGCCCAAATTGTTCTCACGTCTGCGCGCCAGCCTGTCGCGCACCCGACAATCACTTACGGGCGGCCTCTCCAGTCTGTTTGGAGCGGGAAAAAAGATTGATCAGCAGACACTCGATGAACTGGAAGAACTGCTTATTCTAGCCGATGTAGGCGTAGAAACCAGCATGAAAATCATGGATGCTCTCGATGCCATTATTAAGCGTGATCGCATCAAGGAGTCTGAGTTGCTCTACCCTGCCCTGGAAGAAGTCCTGCTAGGGCTCTTACAAGATAGTGAAGTACCCCTGATCATCCCAAATTCTGCAGAACCATTCGTCATTATGGTTGTTGGTGTCAATGGTGCGGGTAAAACCACGTCTATAGGTAAAATCACTTCCCAGCTAGTGCAACAGGGGAAAACTGTCTTACTCGCTGCGGGCGACACCTTTCGTGCTGCCGCCAGCGAACAGTTAAAAATCTGGGGCGATCGCAACCAGGTCCAGGTCATTGCCCAGCAACCAGGTGCTGATGCCGCGGCGGTAGTCCATGATGCCCTTGATTCAGCTGTTTCCAGGCAATCAGATGTCGTTATTATTGATACTGCTGGCCGTCAGCACACGTCCGGTGACCTGATGCAGGAACTAGAGAAAATCTACCGTATTGCTGGACGGAAATTACCCGGTGCACCACATGAAGTGTTATTGGTACTGGACGCAGGCATTGGACAAAATGCTATTCAACAACTTGAAGGTTTCAATAAAACCGTCAACGTCTCAGGTTTATGCCTGACTAAACTGGATGGCACAGCTAAAGGCGGTGTCATCATCTCCATTGCTGACCGTACCAAACTCCCAATTCGCTTTATTGGGATTGGCGAGGGGATAGATGATCTACGGCCATTTATCGCCAAAGATTTTGTACAGGCACTCTTTAATCGCGACCCCTCTCATGCTGATTGAATTCAGCAATGTCTCCAAGCGATATCCAGAGGGCCATGAAGCGCTGCGAGATATTTCTTTTGTTATTGATAAAGGGGAAATGGTTTTTTTAAGCGGCCATTCTGGTGCAGGCAAAAGTACCTTGCTACGCCTGGTTACCCTGATCGAACATGCTACGCGCGGACAGGTAATCGTCAACGGCCAGAATCTGGGACGATTCAAACGGCGCAACATCCCCTATTTCCGACGCCAGATTGGAATGGTGTTCCAGGATCACAAATTACTGCACAACCTTAGTGTGTTCGATAATGTTGCCTTGCCTTTAATCGTCAGCGGTTTTCATCCTCGTGACCTGCGCCGCAGGGTACACGCTGCGCTAGATAAAGTTGGATTACTCAACCGCGATCGTGCAAAACCTATTACCCTTTCCGGGGGTGAGCAACAGCGTGTCGGCATAGCTCGTGCGGTAGTTAACAGACCCAGCCTGCTGGTAGCAGATGAGCCTACAGGCAATCTCGATGCCGGCCTTTCAGATGAGATTTTCGACCTGTTTCATGACTTTAATTATCACGGTGTGACCGTGCTGGTTGCCACTCATGATCTGCGCCATATCAAACGTCTGGGAAAGCGTAACCTTAATTTGTCGGAAGGCCGCTTAAACATACAGGCTGAGGGCACAGACTGATGTTCGCCTGGTTCATACGTCATCTGCAAACACTGGTCGGGTCATTGGGTGAACTGAGTCGCAACCCTTTCTCAACGATACTAAGTGTCTCGGTCATTGCCATTGCGCTGGCGCTGCCAGGAGGGCTCTTTGCTGCATTAGAAAACATTAATAAATTTACTGATGAGTTTGAACACGGAGCAAAAATATCATTATTCCTGTCACCGGAAATCAATATTAATGAAGCCAAAAGCTTACAAACGAAACTGCTCAATCACCAATCCATCAAACATATAGAACTCATCACCCCTGAACAGGCGATGGAAGAATTCAAATCACGCTCCGGGCTGGAAGATGCACTGAATTCCTTAACTAAAAACCCTCTACCGGTCGTCCTACTGGCTTTTCCTGAAGAAGAGACCGCTCGCTCCCCAGCAAAACTCGCTGACCTTATTAATGAATTAGGAAAACTTGAACAGGTAGAGCTATCGCAGTTTGATCTTGAATGGATCAAACGCCTGACCGCACTGCTGGAACTGATTACACGTGCCGTCTGGGTCATTGCTTTTATTCTGGGTTTAGGGGTTTTTCTGGTCATCGGTAATACCATCAGATTAGCAATTACCAACCATCAGGAAGAAATTCGCATCATCAAGTTGATCGGTGGCACAGATGCCTTCATCCGGCGTTCATTCCTCTATTCCGGTATGTTACAGGGCCTGATAGGTGGCCTTATTGCGATACTTATTATTTTCATACTTTTCTCCATTATCAGCACCCCCACCAGCTCACTTTCCTCCATGTACGGCATAACATTCAATCTGGACCCTCTGCAATTCCTGCCTTCCCTTGTGCTCATATGCAGTGGTGCATTAACAGGCTGGTTGTCTGCCAGAGTTACCGTTGGTGTTTATCTCAGGCAGTTTGAGCCGGGGAAGAGTAATATTTAAATAGTTAAGGTTTACGGGTTACGTAAAACATAAACCGTAATCTGCAAATCTTTCTTAAAATATTTACATTCAATATAATCAGTAACTTATTGACAACCCCTCTCCGGAACTTTTGATAAACTTGGCACTCTAATGACTTGAGTGCTAAAATGTAACTATAAATTGTTTTTGGGAGGTTTTACCATGTTGAAGACACTACCTGTAATTTCGGGTGTATCGGTTGATGCCGGTCTGTCGAGTTTTCTGCAAACCGTTAATGCTGCACCGATGCTAACTGCCGATGAAGAAAAGTCACTGGCTACACGCTACCGTGATGAGGAAGATCTGGATGCTGCGAGGCAACTGATCTATTCACATATGCGTTTCGTAGTACGTACTGCGAGGGGCTTTACCGGTTACGGACTTCCACTGGCTGACCTGATTCAGGAAGGCAATATCGGCCTGATGAAAGCCGTAAAAAACTACGACCCTGACCGTGGTGTACGTCTGGTTTCATTTGCCATGCACTGGATACGTTCGGAAATCTATGATTACGTATTGAAAAACTGGCGCATCGTCAAAGTTGCCACAACAAAGGCTCAGCGTAAATTATTTTTTAACCTGCGTAAGAGCAAAAAGAACCTCGGCTGGCTGAAACAGGCTGAGGTTAAAGCTCTGTCAGACAATCTGGATGTTCCAGAGAAAACAGTACTGGAAATGGAATCACGTCTCAGTGGTGCCGATGTCGCTTTTGATATGGATAATGATAGTGATGACGATGCTGCCTATGTCGCGCCAGCAGGCTACCTTGCAGATAACCGCTACAATCCTGAAAGCCTGTATGAAAAGGAAACGGTCACCAGCAGTAATCACGAAAAGCTGGGCGCAGCCCTGGAACAGCTTGATGAACGCAGCCAGGACATAGTCAAACAGCGCTGGCTAAACCCGAATGATAAAAAAACAACCCTGACTGAGTTGGCTGAAAAATACCAGGTATCAGCTGAGCGCATCCGTCAGATTGAGAAAAAGGCTTTTAGCCTGATGAAAGGTGAACTGATAGCATAATCCCAGGTTCATTCTGGATTCAAAGGACCCGGCTACATGCCGGGTTTTTTATTGCCTGAAAAACAGAGATAAGGTGAAGAACAAAGACAAACTTCCTAAATATTTTGACCCTTGCCTTTTGGCTTGGAACTTGGAACTTGGAACTTGGAACTAATTTTATTTAATCAAACCCGTTGCTTCTATCTTCAAGAAGTTTTCTTTGTTGTGAATATTTCGCAGCACCAGTCTATATGCATTGGGCACAGCTTTAAAATAAACAATCTCGTAGTTCTGTAATACCTTATCATCTGGCGGCAATATCTTGTTTAGCTCGGCAAAAACAGGAAAGGCACCGTGCTTGTCATAATATTGACTCAGGCGTTTGCGAACATCTCGTGTGACATCACGCTCATTATTTCTTTTGCTTGCAGCCAGCAGCTTCGATGGAACAAGAGCTTCTTTTAATGCATTAATCTCAATATTGCGCCGATAATCTGAACCAAACTTTTCAGTTAACCCAGTGAGTATATTCTCTGCTTCCTCAGGATTGCCTAATACCAGTTGCTCTCTCGCCTGCAATATCGGCATGGAGTATTCCAGCTCTGTCTGCAGCGCCTCAACATCGCTGCCTGAAGATTTTGCCAGATCTATTCCATGCTGCAATACAATCTTTGCCAGTCCAAACTGGCCATTTTCCTGATACTTCCTCGACTCTTCCAGGGCCGCCTCTGGTGTGCTTATGGCATCAAGCAATGCCTGCATTTTGGTAGATAACTGAAGCTTCTCAATACTTACCTTTTTTTCGGCATCAACACTAATGTTTGTATCTACCGCCAGCACAGCGGTAGACAACAAGAATAATATGGCTAGTAAAATGAACCTGTCAGACATCTGGAAAATACTATAGGGCATCTCTATAAGGTCTGGTTATTCCAGATTGCATTCAGAATTGTTAATATCAAGGCAAGAATCGCACGACCGTTCATTGATATCCTATCATCACGGCACTTGTGCATCCATGCACATCGTAATAGCTAGCTATTGCTAAGATTCTTAACGCAGAGATGGACAATTATGGATGTGAGATGAATTTTCACGACTTAATAGAGGTGCCCTATGATCCTAGAAATTTGGTTTTTCTGGGGCATTCTTAAACATCTCTACACTGGCAAGCAGCTCTGCTTTGGCGTCATCAACACCGCCCCAGCCTTCAACGCGCACCCACTTTCCTTCATCGAGATCTTTGTAATGTTCAAAGAAGTGAGCAATTTGATTGACCAGGACCTGGGGCATATCGGCCAGTTCATTGACACATTCATAGCTGCGACACAGCTTGGTCGTTGGAACAGCAAGAATTTTTGCATCATCACCTGACTCGTCGGTCATCTTCAGGACGCCAACAGGACGGCAGGCAATTACTGATCCGGTAATTAATGGAACGGGTGTAACGACGAGGACATCTGCAGGATCACCGTCCTTGGATAAAGTATGCGGCACATAACCATAATTACACGGGTAGTGCATCGCAGTACCCATAAAACGATCAACAAACATCGCCCCGGTTTCTTTATCAACTTCATATTTTACCGGGTCGGCGTGCGCAGGAATTTCGATGATTACATTAATTTCATTTGGCAGATCACGGCCAGATGTCACTTTATCCAGGTTCATAATTTTATACTCAGGGGTGAAAACGGCTGATTATACTGTTGTGTGCCCGTTTAAACCAAAAAAAAGGCCGGACAATGTCCGGCCTTTTAAGTGAATGCCCGAAAAATCAGATAATCGGTACAATCAGCAAAGCAACAATATTGATGATTTTAATCATCGGATT
>DAOVWW010000284.1 GCA_030636465.1 Gammaproteobacteria bacterium | reverse complement strand
AAATAACCGCAGATGCACCCTGATCGATAGCTGCAGAGATGTAATTATTGCCATCCTCCGTAGTCCCTGGCAGAGCCATGAACAAATCCCCGTGCGAAACTTTGCGGCTATCTATTGCCAGACCGCTCACCTGCACGCCGGCCCCTGCTCCCGGCGTTGCAAGCCCTTCTAACAGGTCCGACAAATTGTAAGATTGCTGTGCGCTATTCATAGCCAGGTTCACCTTTGCATCTCCTGGCCTGCCAGCGTTGATTGCGTCGCCAGCAACAACCTGTCTTCAGAGATATCATCCGGCGACACGTCCAGCAGACGTAATGCGCCTGTCATCACACTGGCAAAAACGGGCGCAGCAACTGTGCCGCCATAGTACTTGCCGGCGCCAGGTTCATTGACTACCACCACCATGGCCAGACGAGGATTTGATACGGGAGCCATGCCAGCAAATACTGCGGTATAGAGCTTTGAATAACCCTTGCCAGACGCTTTACGTGAGGTGCCTGTCTTGCCTGCCACATGATACATAGGGACACGTGCGTTTCGCCCGGTGCCATCATCGCTCACCGCCAGTTGCAGCATATTGCGCACCTGCTTTGCCGCCTTTGCTGTAATGACCTGATGACCATCAATATCCCTACTGCGCCGCAATATACTCAAAGGAAGCTGCTCACCATCATTGGCCAGGGTGGCATAGGCCTGGACCAGCTGTAACGCCGTAACTGAAAGACCGTAACCGTAGCCTATGGTTGCGCGACGAACATCCCGCCATTTCGAGTAATTACTAAAAGCACCTTTGGCCTCTCCGGGCAAACCTGAACCCGGTAATTTACCAAAACCTACACCATCCAGCACCGACCATAGTTCTTTGCTTTTAAGTTGCAGTGCCATTTTTGCCGCACCTACGTTGCTGGATTTCATGATCACATTAGAGACACTAAGATTGCCATAATCATGGGTATCGCTGATGGTGTATCGCGCAAGCTTCATCTTGCCACCCTCTGTTTCAATAATGGTGGCAGGTGTTACATAGTGATTTTCTAGTGCCGCGACGACAGTTAAAGGTTTAACAGTGGAACCCGGTTCAAAACTGTCGGTTACTGCACGGTTCCGGAAACGACTGCTACGCAACTGACTACGATCATTCGGGTTGTATCCTGGCTCGTTGACCATCGCCAGAATCTCACCATTTGTTACATCTACTACGACTGCACTGGCACTGGTAGCCTGGTGCTCAACAACCGCTTGCTTCAGCGAACGATAGGCCAGGTACTGGATGCGGCTGTCTATGCTCAGCACCAGATCTTCGCCATCTGCGGCTCTTTCTATATTACTAACATGTTCAATAACATGCCCCGAGGCATCACGGATAACCTGATCTTTACCCGGGTGGCCCTGCAAACTATCGTCATAGGCCAGCTCGATACCTTCCAGACCCTGTCCATCAACATTGGTGAAACCGACCAGGTGACCGGTCACAGCACCAAGTGGATAATAACGCTTGTATTCTCTGCGCAGAAACACGCCATCAATATCCAGCGCCATCACACGCTCGGCAATATCCGGCAGCACCTGCCTGTTTAAATACATAAAATGACGTTTTTTGTGACGTTTTATTTTTGCTACCAGTTTCTTATGATTTATACCCAGCGTCGTCGCCAGTGGTTTCCAGCTGTCAGGGTTGGCATAAAGTTTTGCAGGATCCGCGCTAACCGCATCAACGGGAGTACTGACGGCCAGGGGCTGACCATTCCTGTCCAGGATCATGCCCCGTACTGCAGAGACGTCTATGACCCTCAATGCCTGGGCATTGCCACGTTTTTTCAGAAAATCTGCATTATAAAATTGCAAAAACATCGCTCGGCCAGCCATTACGGCAAATAAAAAACTGATCAGACCAAGCACCAGCCAGTGCCTGGCTGGACTGGTCAGTACCTGTTTCTTTTTTCTGCCTACGGATCTGCTCATGGCAATCTGATCACTGAAATATTTTCGCGCACCGGAAATACCATGCCCAATTTCTGCCTTGCCACTTTTTCTATATATCGTGGCTCAGCATGCCGCGCCTCCTGTAATAGCAGACGCCCCCATTCGACATTGAAATCATCACGAAACTGCTGCTCTGCCTGAAGCTGAAGATAGAGGCTGCGGGTAGTTACCCGCGTATACACCAGAGACAAGGCCAGCAATAACACTACGGCGTAGATGAAAAGTGTCGGCTTAATCATGCGGACGCCCTGTTATCCACCAGCCGTTCTGCGACCCGCATGATGGCACTGCGAGCACGCGGGTTTTCGCCAATTTCAGCCGCAGCGGCCCGTACCGGCTTACCAATCAGGCGCAAGCCAGGTGTTCTATCTACATCACGTATCGGGATTTCTTTCGGCAGATCATCCCCCCTGGCTTCATCGCGCATAAACCTTTTAACTATGCGGTCTTCCAGTGAATGGAAGCTGATAGCCAGCAAGCGTCCACCATCGCACAGGGCATCGAGGGCAACAGGCAATACGCTGGCTATCTCTTCCAGCTCTTTATTGATTCGGATTCGAATAGCCTGAAAACTTCTGGTCGCCGGATGTTTATCTTGCGGACGAGTAGGAACAATCTCTTTTATCAGGGCAACGAGTTGCGCCGTTGTTTCAATCGACCTTTCCGCACGGGCGTCAACGATAGCCCAAGCTATACGATGCGCGTGTTTTTCTTCGCCGAAACGTCGCAGTACATCCCTGATCTCATGATGCTCTGCTGTCGCCAGCCATTCGGCCGCACTGGGATGATCTTCGGGATTCATACGCATATCCAGAGGCCCATCTTTCATGAAACTGAAACCACGAGAGGCGTCATCTAACTGCGGCGAGGAAACACCAAAATCAAACAGAATCCCATTTAAGCACTTACCCTGTTTGAAGATAGCATCCAGTGTAGAGAAATTTGCCTGCCTGACCTCAACTCTTGAGTCGTCGAGAAACCGCCTGGTCACCGCGGCCACTGCCTGGGGGTCACGATCAATGGCGAGTATGCGGCCATCCGGACCCAGCCTGTCAAGAACTGCGGCGACATGCCCACCGCGACCAGCCGTCGCATCCAGATAATAGCCATCCTCACGGATATTCATTGCCTCAACAACCTCCTCCAGCAGGACGGGGCGATGATAATGTTCTGTCATCGCACCACCTATAATGAAAGTGATTTTAGTGCATCACTGCCAGCACCATCGCCCTGACCATTTTCCACCCACTCATCTGTTTGAGCAGTCCAGTTATCATCGTCCCAAATTTCGAACTTTTT
>DAOVWW010000070.1 GCA_030636465.1 Gammaproteobacteria bacterium | reverse complement strand
TTCTCAGCACTGGTGGTTGTTGGTGATGGAAACGGTAACGTTGGTATGGGTAGAGGCAAAGCCCGTGAAGTACCTGTTGCTGTACAAAAGGCACTTGAAGAAGCGCGGAAATCAATGGTTAAGATTGACCTTGATAACGGCACTTTGTTCTACCCGACTGAAACCATCTTTAGCGCGTCAAAAGTTATTATGCGTCCAGGCTCAGAAGGTACTGGTATAATCGCTGGTGGTAGTATGCGTGCCGTGTTTGAAGCGGTAGGTGTTCGCAATGTGCTGGCTAAATGTATAGGTTCGACTAACCCTGTAAATGTAGTAAGGGCAACCTTAAAAGGACTTCAAGGTGTAAGTAGTCCTTCTCAGGTAGCTGCGAAACGTGGTTTAAAAGTCGAAGACCTGCGTGATTGATTGGCACGACTGATTTAGTAGGGAGCATCATTATGGCTGAAAAGAAAATGTTAAAAGTAAAGCTCGTTAAGAGCATGTATGGCCGTGGTAAGAAACACATGGCCTGTGTAAAAGGACTCGGACTGCGCCGCATGCATCACACAGTAGAAGTAGAAGATACTCCAGCCGTGCGCGGTATGATTCATAAAGTTAATTATTTGCTTGAATGGGAACAGGTGTAATCATGTACTTGAATACAATACGTCCAGCGGCAGGTTCAAATAAAGAGCCAAAACGTGTAGGTCGCGGAATCGGCAGTGGTTGGGGTAAAACCTCAGGTAAAGGTCATAAAGGCCAAAAAGCACGTTCTGGTGGTTATCACAAGGTTGGATTCGAAGGTGGGCAGATGCCACTTCAGCGCCGTTTGCCTAAACGTGGTTTCCGTTCAGCGTTAAAATTAACGACTGCAGAAATACGTACACACGAACTGGCGCTGGTTGAAGATGAAATCATTGATCTCGCTGCACTACGCAATGCTGGTTTGATCCACACTCGTATATTACGCGCAAAAGTTATGTTATCCGGTCCAATAGACAAAGCAGTTACTCTAAAAGGAATTGGTGCAACTAAAGGCGCAAGAGAAGCGATTGAAAAGGCTGGCGGTAAAGTAGAGTAATGCCAAAACCCGGTAAGCCAGCAAAAGGTAGCTCTGGTGGGCTGACCGAACTTAAGCAACGCATCTTCTTTGTTATTGGTGCGCTGATTCTTTTTCGTATGGGCGCACACATACCTGTACCTGGAATTAATGGCGAAGCGCTGGCAACGCTTTTTGCACAGACTAAAGGTTCTATTGTTGATGTCTTCAACATGTTCTCAGGTGGTGCTCTAAGCCGGTTATCATTGTTTGCATTGGGTGTGATGCCTTATATTTCATCATCCATTATCATGCAGATGATGACTTCCGTTGTTCCAACTCTGGAACAGTTGAAGAAAGAGGGTGAAAGCGGACGTCGGAAAATTACCCAGTACACTCGTTACGGTACAGTGGTACTGGCAACATTCCAGGCCTTAGGTATTGCTATCGCACTGGAAACGCAGACCGCTGGCGGTATGAATGTAGTAATCGCTGCTGGACTAGGTTTCAAGATTACTACGGTAATTACCCTGGTCGCTGGAACAATGTTCCTGGTATGGTTGGGTGAACAGATTACAGAGCGTGGTATCGGTAATGGTATCTCGTTGATAATATTTGCAGGTATCGTGGCGGGATTGCCATCGGCACTGGGCGGCACACTTGAGTTAGCCAGGACAGGAACATTCTCCCCTATCGGTGTTTTATTGCTCCTGGTAGGTGCTCTGGCAATTACTGCCTTCGTTGTCTTTATGGAACGCGGGCAGAGAAGAATTACGGTCAATTATGCTCCCCAGCAGCGTGGGAAGAAGATGTATGCAGGACAAAGCAGTCATTTGCCCTTGAAAGTGAACATGGCGGGTGTAATACCACCAATATTTGCTTCCAGTATCATTCTTTTTCCAGCGAGTCTGGGTAGCTGGTTTGGTCAGGCTGAAGGCATGCGCTGGCTGCGTGACCTGTCGACTACGTTGTCACCGGGTCAGCCATTGTATGTCATGATTTATGCTGGATTAATTGTATTTTTCTGTTTTTTCTATACGGCGTTAACGTTTAGCCCGAAAGATACCGCAGATAATTTGAAGAAGTCAGGGGCTTTAGTGCCGGGTATACGTCCCGGTCAGCAGACAGCAAACTATATAGACGGTGTAGTCTCCAGGTTAACCCTGGTCGGCGCTGCCTATATTACTTTTGTCTGCCTGGTTCCTGAATTTCTGATAGTGAAATGGAATGTGCCTTTTTACTTTGGTGGTACATCCCTACTCATTATCGTAGTAGTAATTATGGATTTTATATCACAGATACAGTCTCATCTGATGTCACGTCAGTATGAAAGTCTGTTGAAAAAGACAAACCTGTCCGGTGGCGGACTGGGTTTCGGGCAATAGAGGATTAGGATAATGAAAGTTCAGGCATCAGTTAAAAAACGCTGCAGAAATTGCAAAATAGTAATACGCAAAAGAGTTGTACGTGTGATTTGTAAAGATCCACGTCATAAGCAGCGTCAGGGTTAACACATTTACCTTCAGCAATCTGTTCTCGATAGGGGTTTTATTCACCCTCTGGTCGAAACAGGTACTGATTAACAAACAAACGATTGATTTAGTACGTAAATAGCAGTATCCTTACGCGCTTTTCAAATTCGCACAATTCCTTAGTGGAGAGCCTTAGATGGCACGTATAGCAGGTATAAACCTACCAAATTACAAACATGTTGTGATTGGATTAACATCCATTTACGGCATAGGAAATACACGCGCGCAGCAGATCTGCAAAGCAGCGGGTGTACAGCCAAACACTAAATGCAGTGACTTAAGTGATGCTGATTCTGAACAATTGCGTATCGAAGTCAGCAAAATTGATGTCGAAGGTGATCTGCGTCGAGAAACGACAATGAACATCAAGCGCTTAATGGATATGGGTTCATATCGTGGCATTAGACACCGTCGTGGACTTCCTGTTCGTGGTCAGCGTACCAAAACCAATGCAAGGACTCGTAAAGGTCCTACGCGCCCCATTCGTAAGTAACTAGTACTAAAGAAATCATATACAGAGTTTAATTATGGCTAAACCAGCATCCAGTTCTAAAAGTAAGAAACGTGTAAAAAAGAATGTCACTGAAGGCATAGCACACATACACGCTACTTTTAACAATACCATCATCACCATAACTGACAGACAGGGTAATGCCCTGTGCTGGAAAACAGCAGGTGGTTCAGGATTCAGAGGCTCTCGTAAGAGTACTCCGTTTGCTGCACAGGTTGCAGCAGAACATGCTGGTAAAGATGCCAGAGACATGGGTGTAAAACACCTGGAAGTGCGCGTTAAGGGACCAGGGCCAGGTCGTGATTCCGCTATACGAGCACTTAATTCAGTAGGATTCGAGATAAGCAACATCTCGGATGTAACACCTATCCCACATAATGGTTGCCGCCCGTCTAAACGACGTCGCGTCTAATCAGCTGGAGATTTAAAAGTGGCTAGATATATTGGTTCAGTCTGTCGTTTGTGCCGTCGTGAAGGTGGCAAGCTCTATCTTAAAGGTGAGCGTTGTTTTACAGATAAATGTGCGGTTGAAAAACGTGCTTATCCTCCTGGGCAGCACGGTCAACGTCGCACACGCGTCTCTGATTATGGCTTGCAGCTTAGAGAAAAGCAGAAGTTGCGTCGTATTTATGGCGTAATGGAAAAACAGTTTCTTGATTACTACAAAGAGGCTGACCGTATCAAAGGATCAACGGGTGATAACCTGCTGAAGCTACTGGAAGGCCGTCTCGATAATGTTGTTTATCGAATGGGTTTTGGTACTTCAAGGGCAGAATCGCGTCAGTTACTTCGACATAACGGTGTACTCGTAAATGGGAAGCGTCTCAATATCCCTTCTTACCAGGTACGTCCTAGTGATGAAATTACACTCACCGAATCAGCCAAAGCACAGATCCGCGTTACAGCCTCTATGGAGGCTGCAGAACAGCGTGGCGTAGCAGACTGGCTGGATGTTGATTTTAAGGCTATGAAAGGTGTTTATCGTGCTACCCCAGATCGCAGTGAGCTGCCTGGTGAAATCGATGAATCACTTGTGATTGCTCTATATTCTAAGTAAGTATTACTAGCCTATCTAATATCTAAGAGGGACAGCAATGTCAGATTCACCAACAGATTTTCTGAAGCCCCGCTTTGTTGATGTCACTAAGATTGATGACAATCATGCACGTGTAGCGATTGAGCCACTGGAACGTGGTTTCGGATTTACTCTGGGCACAGCCCTGCGTCGTATTTTGTTATCTTCAATTGCCGGCTATGCAATTTCTGAAGTGAAAATTACCGGTGTTGATCATGAATATGACAACATTGAAGGCGTACAGGAAGATGTACTCGAGATTCTTATGAATCTCAAGTCTGTCGCACTTTCACTGGAAGGCAAAGATAGTGCCACTCTTCATATCAAAAAAATGGGACCTGGTGAACTAACCGCTGGTGACCTTGCTGCTGATTATGATATTGAAATTGCCAATCCTGATCTCGTCATTGCCCATATAACAAAAAAAGTAGAACTGGAAATGGAACTCGGTGTTACTCAGGGCCGTGGTTACCATACAGCTGTATCACGTAAGAATGATGAAGAAACAACCAGTATTGGTGTGATTAAACTGGATGCTTCTTATAGCCCTGTTCGTCAGGTGTCATATGAAGTAGAAGCCGCCCGCGTTGAACAGCGTACTGATCTGGATAAACTGATCTTTACACTGGAAACTGACGGTACAATTGATCCTGAAAAATCAATCCGTATGGCTGCGACAATATTATTTGAACAGATTCAGGTATTTGTTGATCTTAAGGTTGAGCCTGCTCCACCTGAAGCGCCTGAAGAGCCACCAATTGATCCAATTTTACTGCGCCCTGTGGATGATCTTGAGCTTACTGTTCGCTCAGCGAACTGTCTCAAGGCAGAAAACATTTTCTATATTGGTGATCTGGTTCAGCGTGATGAAAACGAATTACTGAAAACACCAAATTTAGGTAAAAAATCATTAACAGAGATTAAAGACGTTCTTGCACAGAACGGTCTGTCTCTCGGTACCAAACTCGAAGTATGGCCACCTGCATCACTGATTCAAAGCAGTGATGAAGCCGCCGCTTCCGGATTGTAGGGGTTACAGCAAATGCGACATCGTAAAAGTGGAAGAAAGCTGAACATGACCAGTGCCCATCGCAAGGCCATGTTCAAAAATATGTCAGTTTCACTTCTTCTTCATGAAGAAATACGCACAACTTTACCAAAAGCTAAAGAACTGCGCCGACATGTAGAGCCATTAATCACCATGGCAAAAACACCAACAGTTGCTAATCGCCGGCTGGCTTTCTCGCGTCTGCGTGACCGTTCAATGGTGAGCAAACTGTTTGATGATCTTGGCGTACACTTCAAAGATCGTCCTGGTGGTTACCTGCGTATCCTTAAATGTGGATATCGTCCAGGTGATAAAGCACCGATGGCAATTGTGCAGATGGTTTCTCGCGAAAAAGTAAATGCTGAAGGCGATGACACTGCTGAATAATCGTTGTAGAAATATATAAAAAAGGCCATGCACATACTGTTGCATGGCCTTTTTTTTGCTCTGCAATAATCATAACTCATCGCATTAAGCTAAATGGGCCTGTTTTTGTTGACACAGTTCTTGCATCTTAATATCCTATAAATACATTACAAAAATTATGGTATTTTTGATGTTTTTTATAGCAGGAGCTACACGATGATCACATATGACGAGCTAAATACACAGAACGATTCGATTACCGAACTCTCCAACGTACTTTTATACCTGTTCAAAGAACGCTCGATGTGTGACACCGGCGCTTGCTGTGAATTATTTCATCGTTATGTAGATAAAGTTCATGATCATATTGACCTGGTAGACAAAAATTTATATGTAGATTTACTTAATGATAATGATCCTGAAGTCCGTATTCTGGTTAGAAATTTCATGTCTGGATCTCAGGAAATAAAGAAAATTATCCATACTTATACCCGCCAATGGTGCCCCAATAAACGTCCAGATGAATTACTTATCAACGATCACGCTAAATTTCTTAGTGATACTGAAGGAATGTTTGAATTGATTTTACAGAGAATTCAAGATGAGACCGAAAAGTTATATCCTCTAATTAGAAAGTCCAGTGGCGATCTTGATACAGCCGCGTAACTGTATAGACTTCTATATAAAGTGAATTAAATCTTCGAGTTAATTCCTTTTGATTATGCACTTCAGTGATTGCGCTATTAACTGATTTTGGTCTGGATGGCCTGTACGTAGGTCAAATGCATGCATTGCTTGCAGCTGAACTACCCGATATACAGGTTATTGACCTTTGCCACACAATACCGGCCCAGGATATCACTGCGGCGGCCTATTTGTTGCCAGCCTATACTCAATACCTGACACCAGGATGCATCATAATTAGTGTGGTGGATCCCGGTGTAGGCAGTAATCGCCCGCATGCCGTTTGTCATTCAGATGGACGTTGGTATATAGGACCGGATAATGGCATCTTCGATGTACTGCAGCAGCAGGCGTATCAATTCCAGAAATATCATTTCACCTGGCCTGGTAACGTTAGTGACAGCTTTCACGCTCGTGACATCTATACCCCTGCGGCCTGTCTGATAGCAGAAAAGGGTAGGGTAGATGCCTTACAGGCTAAGCCTGTCTATTCAGAAAAGCCCAGATTTACACCTGATTTAAACAAGATTATCTATTTTGATCATTTCGGTAATGCAATAACGGCTTACCGCTATTCTAGTTTGTCAGATAAATCATGTATTCGTATCAAAGGCCAGGATCTACCCTGGGCGAGAACATTCTCTGAAGTCGTGCAGGGTGCCTGTTTCTGTTATGAAAATGCGAACGGCCTGGTTGAAATAGCCTGTAATCAGGGGAACGCAAAGGAGGTGTTAGGGCTGCAGTTGGGTGATGCGTTTAGTATTGGATGAAGTTCCAAGGAGAACAATAATCGTGTTAAGTGTTACGGATTACATCTTACGTAAAATCAAAACCGTAAACCTGTAGTGGTTTTTAGTTCTGTCCCCTGCTTCTCTCCAACAAAGGTTTAAGATAATTCCCCGTATACGATTCACTGACCTCACAAATCTGCTCAG